>JAEUMA010000050.1 GCA_016793565.1 Rhizobiaceae bacterium | reverse complement strand
ACGGCCGACGGTAATCGCCTTCTTCGGCGACCATCTTCCGCCGCTCGGCGATGCCTATGTCGAGAGCGGCTACATGAAGCAGCCAGTGGCCGACCGCAAGGCGCCGCTGGCCGACATGAAGCGCCAGCACGAGACCCCGCTGCTGGTCTGGTCCAACCGAGGCGGCTCGGTTAAGGCGATCGGCTCGATCAGCCCAGCCTTCATTCCGCTCTACGTCTTCAACGCCGCTGGCATTACCCACCCCTATTACACGGGAATGCTCGGCGAGGTTCGCTCGCACTTCGACGTCATCGACCGCCATATGCTGCTACCGGCGGGTGGAGTTCCCGAATTCGACTGGCAGCGCGAAGGCATTCAGAACCAGATGGTGTCCGACTTGCGTCTCCTGCAGTACGATATCATGTTCGGCGAGGATGCGGCCGGTGGCGTGTTCTTCCCGGAAGTCTACGGCCAGGACGACCTACTCAGCCGGGCGCCGGAATGGAGCCGTTACGCTGCCGGACGATGGCCGCAGGTTCCAGCGCTGCCGGATACGTCGCTTCGTTCATGGGTGCCGGCCAGGCTGTGACCGCCGAGTCTAAGGCGACGCCCTTGTCTTCCGGGCGGAACCCTGTATAAGCGCGCCATCTGCCGGTCCTGCTGGGGGCTGAACGGAGGGCCGAAGGCTTAGCCTTTGCGTGAAGCGAGAACGCTTCCGCCTCCCGTGTCTCCGCTCTCGACCGTCTCGTTTTGCTCCTTTCTTCGCCCGGCTATGCCTGGGTTTCAAGAGAAGTTGCAGAGGCTTTGCCGCGGGAACCGGTGGTCAACGAAGGAAGGCAAGAAGCAACAATGGCTCTATACGAACATGTGTTCCTTGCCCGGCAGGATCTGTCGCAGCAGCAGGTCGACGCGCTTGTGGAGAACTACAAGGGCGTCGTCGGTGCCAATGGCGGCAGCATCGGTCGGGTCGAGAACTGGGGACTGAAGTCCCTCACCTACCGGATCAAGAAGAACCGCAAGGCGTATTACACGCTGATGGACATCACCGCGCCGGCCGCGGCCATCAAGGAACTCGAGCGCCAGCAGGGCCTGTCGGAGGATATCCTTCGCTTCCTGACCGTAAAGGTCGAGAAGCATGAGGAAGGTCAGTCCGCCATGCTGCAGAAGCGCGAAGAGCGCAGCGAGCGTGGTGACCGCGGCTTCGGCGACCGCCCGCGCCGCGATGGACCGCGTGAAGGCCGCGACGGCCCTCGCGAAGGCCGTGATGGACCGCGCGAAGGTCGCGACGGGCCGCGTCGTCCGCGTGACGGCTTCGAAGGAGGCGTTGAATAATGGTCGACATCAGCCAGATCCCTACCCGCCGGCCGTTCCATCGCCGCCGCAAGACCTGCCCGTTCTCCGGCGCCAACGCGCCGCGGATCGACTACAAGGACGTGCGCCTGCTGCAGCGCTACATTTCCGAGCGCGGCAAGATCGTACCGTCCCGCATTACGGCCGTCAGCCAGAAGAAGCAGCGCGAGCTCGCCAAGGCGATCAAGCGCGCCCGCTTCCTCGGCCTGCTGCCCTACGTGGTGAAGTAAGCCATTTTCGGGGGCGGCCTGCCCGCCCCCGTCCATGTTGCGGCGATCGGCGCCCGGCATGCATTCCACAAATCCGAGTTGGGCGCCGCGGCGCCCTAACTGCCTTGGCAGGCAGGACAGCGAACCGAAGACGCCTTGCGTCTCTCCTTGCTTCCAGCCTGCTTCCTGCTTGCCGCACCAGCGGCTAAAACGAAGGAACAGAATCATGGAAGTCATTCTTCTCGAACGTATTTCCCGCCTCGGCCAGATGGGCGACGTCGTCAAGGTCAAGGACGGATACGCCCGCAACTTCCTGCTGCCGCGCCACAAGGCGCTGCGTGCGAACGACGCCAATCGCAAGAAGTTCGAGAGCCAGCGCGTTCAGCTCGAAGCCCGCAATCTCGAACGCAAGTCGGAAGCCGGCGCCATTGCCGAGAAGCTCGACGGCAAGACCTTCGTGGTCGTGCGTTCCGCCGGTGAAACCGGACAGCTCTACGGTTCCGTGTCGACGCGCGACATTGCCGATCTGCTGACGGCCGAGGGCTTCACCGTCGCCCGCAACCAGATCGAGCTCAACCAGCCGATCAAGACGATC
>JAEUMA010000003.1 GCA_016793565.1 Rhizobiaceae bacterium | reverse complement strand
TTCTTGCCCATGGCGCGGCGCAGAAGATCGGCTTCGCCCAGCGAGTAGCCAGAGAGCTCCTGCGCGATCTGCATCACCTGTTCCTGATAGACGATGACGCCGTAGGTCTCCTTGACCAGATGGTCTATCTTGGGATGGATCGAGGCGGTCTCTTCCTCGCCATGCTTGCGCGCATTGTAGGTGGGGATGTTTTCCATCGGTCCCGGCCGGTAGAGCGCCACGAGAGCGATGATGTCCTCGATGCGGTCCGGCTTCATTCCGATCAGCGCCTTGCGCATGCCGGCACTTTCCACCTGGAACACGCCTACCACTTCGCCGCGCGAAAGCATCGCGTAGGTTTCGGGATCGTCGAGCGGAATGCGTGCAAGATCGATCTCGATCCCGCGCTTGCGCTTGACCAGTTCCACCGCTGTCTGCAGCACGGTGAGCGTCTTCAGGCCGAGGAAGTCGAACTTCACCAGCCCGGCGTCCTCGACCTTCTTCATGTTGAACTGCGTGACCGGCATGTCGGAGCGCGGGTCGCGGTACATCGGCACCAGTTCCGACAAGGGCCGGTCGCCGATCACGATGCCGGCGGCGTGGGTGGAAGCATGGCGGTAGAGCCCTTCCAGCTTCTGCGCTGTGTCGAGCAGGGTCTGCACGATCGGCTCGCGCTCGGCTTCCTCGGCAAAGCGCGGCTCGCCTTCGATCGCCTTAGCGAGCGTTACCGGATTGGCGGGGTTCTGCGGCACCATCTTGCACAGGCGGTCCACCTGACCGTAGGGCATCTGCAGCACGCGGCCGACGTCGCGCAATACGGCGCGCGCTTGCAGCGTTCCGAAGGTGATGATCTGCGCGACCTGATCGCGGCCGTATTTGCCCTGGACGTAGCGGATCACCTCGTCGCGCCGGTCCTGGCAGAAATCGATGTCGAAGTCGGGCATCGACACGCGGTCCGGATTGAGGAAGCGCTCGAACAGCAGCGAGAAACGCAGCGGATCAACATCGGTGATAGTGGTGGCGTAGGCGACCAGCGAGCCGGCACCCGAGCCGCGGCCCGGCCCGACCGGGATGCCGTGCGCCTTCGCCCATTTGATGAAGTCGGCGACGATGAGGAAGTAGCCGGGATACTTCATGCGCTCGATGATGCCGAGCTCGAACTCCAGCCGCTCTCTGTATTGCTCGACGGTATAGCCGGGTGTCGGACCGTGCACTTCGAGCCGTGCGTCCAGTCCCTCGCGGGCCTGGCGGGCCAGTTCCAGCGCCTCGGCTTTCTCGGCCTCGTCCGGGTTCTCCACGCCAGCGCCTGCGAAGCGCGGCAGAATCGGCTTTCGGTTCTTGGGATAATAGGAACAACGCATCGCGATCTCGACGGTATTGTCGATCGCCTCCGGTAGGTCGGCGAACAGCGCCACCATTTCCATCTGCGTCTTCAGGTAGTTGTCCGGTGTCAGCCGGCGCCGGTTGTCGTCGGCGACCACGGTACCCTCTGCGATAGCCACCAGCGCATCGTGCGCCTCGTAGTCCTCGCGCTTGAGAAAAAAGGCCTCATTGGTGGCGACCAGAGGCAATTCGTGCCGGTAGGCGAGTTCGAGGGTACGCACCTCCAGGCGCCGGTCATAGCCCTCCAGCCGCTCAACCTCGACATAAAGCCTTTCCTTGAAAATGCCCTTGAGGACGAGCAGGCGGCTTTCCGCCAGATCGATCTGATCAGCCTTAAGCGCCTGTCCGATCGGGCCGCGCGGTCCGCCGGTCAGGCAGATGAGGCCGTCGGCAAGCGCCGCGAGGATCGCCGTCGTCACATGTACCGCTTCGCCCGGCGGCGTTTCGAGATAGAGCCGGCTCACCAGCCGCGCGAGATTATCGTAACCCGCATTGTCGGCCGCGATCAGGACGATGGGCCGCAACTCGGTGTCCGAGCGCCGGTGCGACGGCCGCTGCGCCGCGTCTTCCTCCGCAAAGGCGACATCGATCTGGCACCCGATGATGGGCTGCACGCCGTCCTTGGACGCCTTCTGAGCGAATTCGAGCGCGCCGAAGAGATTGTTTGTGTCGGTGACGGCAATCGCAGGGCTGCGGTCGGCCAAGGCATGGTAGACGATTTTGCCGAGCTGCAGGGCCCCTTCCAACAGCGAATAGGCGGAATGCACGCGCAGATGGACGAAGCGCGGCGATTGCGGCAATTCAGGCGCTTCCGGCGCGGACGCGGCCCGGACAATCGGGTCGCGCGAGGGTCGCTCCGCCGCCATGCTCACTTCGTCCTTTCCCGATTCCAGGTCCGGCGTCCATTGTTGGCGCCGGTCCGTTGCAAGTCCAGCGGCAAGACTGCCCCTGCACAGGCATCGCGGGACTTGATATGCAGCAGATCATGAACGACGCCGAACACCAATCTCCACCACCGCCCATCATCTATGTCGATGCCGACGCTTGCCCGGTCAAGGCCGAGGCCGCCACGGTGGCGGAACGGCATGGCCTGGTCATCGTCTACGTGTCTAACGGCGGCCTGCGCCCTTCGCGCGATCCCATGGTGCGCAACGTCGTCGTATCGAAAGGCGTCGACGCCGCCGACGACTGGATCGTCGAGAACGTCAGGGCGGACGACATCGTGGTCACCGCCGACGTCCCGCTGGCGGCGCGTTCGGTCGCGCTTGGTGCGCATGTGATGGGGCCGACGGGCCGGCTTTTCACGAAGGAGACGATCGGGATGGCCGTCGCGATGCGCGATCTGCGCCAGCATCTGCGCGAAACAGGCGAAGACCGCGGTTATAACGCCAGCTTCTCCCGCGAGGACCGCTCCCGCTTCTTGAGCGCTCTCGACCTCGCCACGCGGCGGGCCATCAAGGCGCGAGCGGAGCCAGCCTCATGAGGGCCTTCGGACGACACCTCGCCTTCTATGCCGCCGTACTTTGCGCCGCAGCCGCCTTTCCGGTCGCTTGGTGGCTCATTCCCAAGCTGGCCATCACCGTCAGCGCGAACATCTTCTTCATGGTCTACCTCGTTCTCACCGCGATCAAGATCCCGCGCCTTTCCGCGGAATTCCTCAAGCGGCACGCCGCGCGCGCCGACGAACCCGTCGCGGTGATCTTCGGGGTCACGCTGCTCGCGGTAGCAGTGGCGGTGGGTTCGCTGTTCGTGCTCATCAACGGCAGCCAGGCGCCAGGGCGGATTCCGCTAACCCTGTCGCTGATGTCGGTCGCTCTCGCCTGGGCGACGGTGCACACGATGTCGTCGATGCATTACGCGCATCTCTACTGGGGCGACCAGGGCGACGCCAGCCGTGGCCTGGATTTTCCCGGCGAGGGAGAGCCTTGCGGCTACGATTTCCTCTATTTCGGCTTTGTCACGGGCATGACCGCGCAGACGTCGGACGTCTCGATCACCACCACCGGCATGCGCAAATTCAATCTCATGCACGCGGTGGTGTCATACTTCTTCAATACGGTTCTGGTTGCCGCGGCCGTAAACCTTGTGGTCTCCCTGACCAGCAGCTGAAACGTCCGTTACACAGCGGGCCGCACCCATACCTTGGTGTCGTGGAAGGCCGCTCCGCCGTAAGGCGCGGCAGCGTCGGCGCCGACCAGGATATTGATGCCCTCGCCCCGTTCATGCGCATTGTTGGGCCAGATTCCCTCCGCGATCACCACCCCGCGGAGCACGCCGTCGAACAGCCTGGCATGCAGCACCAGTTCGCCGCGCATGTTGCCCACCTCGACGCGCGACCCATCGGATACGCCCAGGCCGGCGGCATCGTGCGGATGGATCAGCAGTTCGGGCCGCCCCTCGCGCTTTTGCGACGTCGGCGTTTCGGCGAAGGTGGAGTTGAGAAAATTCCGCGCCGGGGATGTCGTCAACCGGAATGGGTGGTTTGCATCTGCCGATTCGATCAGTTCGACATGATCGGGAAAATCGGGCAGGCGACCGCAATCCCCCTGCGGCCCCATCGATTTCGGCGGCCTGTTGGGTGCTATCTGTCCCGTCCAGTCCGGACGGAACCGGAACTTTCCGTCGCGATGTGCGAAGCCGTCAAGATAATGCGCCGTCTCGAAGTCCGGCTGGACGTCGGTCCAGCGCTCCACCTGGAACGTATCGAAGTCACCTAAACCGAGCTTGCCCAGCATGAAGTCGATATGTTCGCGCGCGCTGAGGCCAAAGCCGGGCATCTCGCCGACGCCGAGGCGTCCCGCGAGTTCGTCTATCACGTGGATGTTCGGCCGCGGGCCTTCCGGCGCATCGACCAGCTTGGGACCGAGCAAGATATGCTGGTTGCCGCCGCCCCGGTAAATGTCGTCATGCTCGAGAAACATGGTGGCGGGCAGCACGACGTCCGCGAGCTTCGCGGTATCGGTCATGAACTGTTCGTGCACGCAGGTGAACAGGTCGTCTCGCAGCAGCCCCTGCCGCACCAGCCGCTGCTCAGGCGCGACATTGGCCGGATTGGTATTCTGGAACAGCATGGCGGCCACCGGTGGCCCGCCGTAGAGCGCTTCGGGATCCCCGGTGAGAACCCTGCCGATCTTGGATTGGTCGAGATGGCGGATACGAGGGTCCGCCAGCCGGCGGCCTTCGACCAGCGTCTTGTCCATCTTGAAGATGGCCGCGTTGGAATGGAATGCGCCGCCCCCCTCATACTGCCAGCAGCCGGTGACCGACGCTATAGACAGCGCCGCATGCATGTTCACCGCCCCATTTCGCTGGCGGGTGAAGCCGTAGCCGAGGCGGAAGAAGCTGCGCTTCGTCTTTCCGACCAGATGGGCGAAAGCTTCGATCTGCTCGACCGAAAGGCCGGTTATCGCCGCAGCCCATTGTGGCGTGCGATCCGCCAAATGCGCCTCCAGCCCCACCGGATCATCGGTGTACCGGGCGAGATAGGCGCGGTCGGCGAGATCGTCGCGGAACAGGACATGCATGACCGCGCAGGCGAGCGCGCCGTCGGTTCCCGGTTTCAGAACCAAGCCCATGTCGGCCTGTTTCATCGTCGCGTTCTCGTAGACGTCGATGACCACGATCTTGGCGCCGCGCTCCTTGCGGGCGCGCACAGCGTGCGTCATCACGTTGACTTGGGTCACCACGGCGTTGGTGCCCCATATGACGATGCAGTTGGATTTGGCCATTTCGCGTGGATCGGGACCGCGCAGTGCACCGGTGCCCATGGCGTAGCCGGTCCAGGCGAGGTTCGTGCAGAAACTGTCGAACTGGTTGGAATATTTCTTGGCGTGGCGCAGCCTGTGGATGGAGTCGCGCTGTACCAGCCCCATCGTGCCGGCGTAGTAATACGGCCAAACCGCCTCGCTGCCGTGCTTCGCCTCGGCGGCGAGGAATTTTTCCGCCACAAGGTCTAGCGCAGCTTCCCAACTCGCTTC
Source organism: Rhizobiaceae bacterium (assembly GCA_016793565.1). Lineage (GTDB taxonomy): Bacteria > Pseudomonadota > Alphaproteobacteria > Rhizobiales > Rhizobiaceae > JAEUMA01. Next base: position 2,657 of record JAEUMA010000003.1, on the reverse strand, counting down.
CTTCCAGGCGCCGTCGCCCTTGGCGCCCGCACGCACCATCGGTTTCAGCAGACGGCCCGGATGATGGATCCGCTCGGCGTAACGCGCGACCTTGGCGCAGATCACGCCGGCGGTGTAGCTGTTGTCCTTCGCGCCATGGACCCGGCCGATCCGGCCGGGCCCCAGCAGTTCAACGTCGAGCGCGCATGTCGAGGGACAGTCGTGCGGACAGGCGGAGTGACCGATGGCAGGTTTGGCGTGAACGTTCATGGCGCAATGCTAGCGTTTCTTGGGGGCGGCGTGTAGACGCGAGGCCTAGCTGCTTTCGTGGGATCGCGCAAAGCTTCCGTAGTCCGGATCGCCATGAACTACCGCCACGCCTTCCATGCCGGCAATTTCGCCGATGTCGTCAAGCATGCCGTGCTGGCGCGGCTGGTCGACTATCTACAGCGCAAGGACGCTGCCTACCGCGTGATCGATACCCACGCCGGCATCGGCCTATACGATCTTACTTCCCCGGCCGCGCAAAAAACCGGCGAATGGCGCGATGGCATCGGCAGGCTGGCCGCGAACCCGCCGCAAGGGGATGCCGGCCAATTGATGGAGCGTTACTTGGCGGCGGTGGCCGCGGCGAATCCCGAAGGCGGGCTTCTGCGCTATCCCGGCTCGCCGTGGCTGTCGCGCCATCTCGCGCGCAGGCAGGACAGGCTGACGGCGGTGGAACTCCACCCCGAGGACGCGGAGACCCTGAGGACACGGTTTGCCGGCGATCACCAGATCCGGATTATCGCGCTGGATGGCTGGCTGGCGCTGGGCGCGCATGTTCCACCGAAGGAAAAGCGGGGGCTGGTGCTGATCGACCCGCCTTTCGAGGAAGCCGGCGAGTTCAGCCGCATGGCGCAGGGGCTGACGCGGGCGTACCGGCGCTGGCCGGGCGGCATCTATGCGCTCTGGTACCCGATCAAGGACCGAAAGGCGGTCGCAGCGTTCCGTGCGGCGTTGAAGACGGCCGGAATCCCGAAGATCGTCGACATCCGTCTCGAAATCCGCAGCCCTTCGCCGGAGCCGAGACTGGATGGCTGCGGAATGATGGTGATCAATCCGCCTTTCGTGCTGGAGAGCGAGATGAACGTCATCCTGCCGGCACTTCATCGCGCGATGGCCATTGATGGCGGCGGTGGTTGGGCTGTAGAGAGGTTGACGGGCGAGCAACCAGCCGCTTGACCTGATGCCCGGAAGCCACCAGAGTCGCCTGGTGGTGTGGCGGGTTGTTCCGCGTGTTCCGGAGGGCCTGATGAGCCGGTTCGTTTCAATATTCGTGGCCGCCTGGGCCGCGCTGGCATCGGTCTTCGCTTTCAGCGGCCCTGCCCTGTCATGGGATCGCGAGGCACGCCTGTGCGACGATCCGCACATCCTGTCGCGCATCGAGAGCAAGTTCCGCTACCAGGTGAAGCACGTGCCGAACCTGCCGCAGGTCGCGATCACCGAGTTCGAGCGCATTCAGGAACGCCGCTACATCCCCTTCGACGAGATGCACCCGATCGCCCGCCGCTACTGCGCGGCAAGCGCCGTGCTGTCAGACGGGCAGAAGCGCGCCGTGTTCTATCTGGTGGAAGACCGTATGGGCTTCGTCGGCATGGGCGACAATGTCGAGTTCTGCGTGTCGGGCTTCGACCGCTGGTTCGTCTATAACGGCCGCTGCAACGTTCTGCGCTGAGGCGCTTGCTTCCCTGGCGCCGCGCCTTCTTCCGATAGCCGCACTGGCGGGCGCCTTACTGGCGTTCGCTGGCTGCCAGCCCGATTCTGCCAGCGATGCGCCCGCGACTTCCACCGAACCCGTAGCCGACATATCCACCTCGCATTCCAGGGCGAAGGCCGATGCGGTGCCGCAGGGCAGCGGCTTCGACTTCTATGTGCTGGCGCTTTCCTGGTCTCCGAGCTACTGCGCGGCCGAAGGCGACGACGCCAACCGCCAGCAATGCGGCAGCACGCGCCCCTACGGATTTGTGGTGCACGGCCTCTGGCCACAGTTCGAGCGCGGCTTTCCGGAGGACTGCAATCCAGCCGATCGCGACGTCTCGCGCGGCGTGGTCAGCGGCCTGATGGACATCATGCCATCGGCGGGGCTGATCCGCTATGAATGGCGCAAGCATGGAACCTGTACGGGACTTTCCCAGTCTGACTATTTCGCCGTCTTACGCGCCGCGCGCGAGAAGATCGTCGTTCCGCCGCGGCTCGCCGCGCCCAGCGGCGACCTCCAAATCTCCCCCCCGGAATTGGAAAACGCCTTCGTGACTGCCAACCCGGGCCTCGGCCGGAACGCGATCACCGTCACCTGCGACCGCCGCTACATGCGGGAGGTCCGTATCTGCCTCGACAAAGACCTGGGTTTTCGCTCTTGCCCGGAAGTGGATCGCCGCGGCTGCAGCGCCGGACGCGTCCTGATGCCAGCGGTTCGCTGATTCTGGCCCTTTGCGGGCGCATCGCATCCTCTTTAGCCTTAGCCGCTCCACAGATCAGAGAAACAGATGCACAAGTTGCTCTACGCCCCCGCCTCGCCATACAGCGCCAAGGTGCGCATGGCCGCCGCCTATGCCGGCGTCGCCGTCGAACCCGTGGTCGTCGACACCGGCAAAAGCCCGCCGATCCTTCTGGAAGCAAATCCGCTTGGAAAAATA
>JAEUMA010000748.1 GCA_016793565.1 Rhizobiaceae bacterium | reverse complement strand
GCTGCGAGCCGCGCCTCGATGGCGATGTCGCGCAGCTGCGTCTTGCGAGTGGCCAGCGCCTCGGTAACCCTGTTCTTCAGCCCGTTGATCTCTGGGCCCTTCACCTGCCGCTCCTCGGGGGTCATGCCGCCCAGCGTCTTCAGCAGTTCCGACACCGAGCCCTTCTTGCCGAGGGCGGCGACGCGCACGGCCTCGATCGCCGGCTCGTCGCCGGCGGCGGCGATGTCGGCCAGGAGGGCGCTTTCCAGGGTTTCAATATTCGACGCTGCGACGTTCACGGAGAGCTCTCTTCGATTGAGGCACCGGGTGCCGTTGTCGTTGCCTTTGAGGGCCAAAACCAGATGGCTGCAACCGGCTCAAAGAAAAACCCGCGCCAGCCCTGCCAGCGCGGGTTTCCCAAACTAGAATTTCGAATGCTTGGGAAGCGCTGGCCTAGGCGACAGCGGCCTCAAAAGCGTTCGGGGTGGTGTTCTTCAGGTATTCCAGCGCGCCCTTGGCCTTGCCGACCAGCGCAGCGAAAGCCTGCGGCTCGTGGATAGCGAGGTCGGACAGCACCTTGCGGTCGATCTCGATGCCGGCCTTGTTCAGGCCGTCGATGAAGCGGGCATAGGTCAGGCCGTGCTCGCGGACCGCGGCGTTGATGCGCTGCACCCAAAGAGCGCGGAAATTGCGCTTGCGGTTCTTGCGGTCGCGGTAGGCGTACTGCTGCGACTTCTCCACCGCCTGCTTGGCGATGCGGATCGTGTTCTTGCGGCGGCCGTAAAAGCCCTTGGCGGCTTTCAGGACCTTCTTGTGCTTGGCGTGGGCGGTTACGCCTCTTTTGACGCGGGCCATGTCATGATCTCCTAATTAAAAACGTTCCGGGCGAGGCTCAGAGGCCGCCGCCGTTGGGAAGAAAATTCTTGATCACCTTCTTGCCGTCCGGTTCGGCGAGAACCATCGTGCCGCGGGCATCGCGAATGAACTTGTTGGAACGCTTGATCATGCCGTGGCGCTTGCCGGCGGCCTGCGCCAGCACCTTGCCGGTGCCGGTGATCTTGAACCGCTTCTTGGCGGCCGATTTGGTCTTCATCTTGGGCATTTTGCTACTCCTTGCCGGGGCATCGAGGCCCCTTGTTTTCGTTTCCAGGCCGACCGAAGCCCGGAAAGCATAAGAAACCGCCACGGCATGCCCTGCCGGGCGGTTTTTTTTGGAACGCGGCCCTATACGCGCAATTGGCGCTGGGTGCAACACCTCCGGCATGTTCCGTGACTTCGGCGGCGGAATCTGCTAGCCGCCTGAGTTTGGCACGTTTCAAGATTCCGTCACGCAAATCGCCTATGGCATCGCGCGTGCGAGGACTTTCCCATGCGTTATGCGATTTACTACACGCCGGCTCCGACCGATACCATCACCCGCCTGGCGGCGGGGTGGCTGGGACGCGACGCCTTTGGCGGCGGCGCCATCGAGCCGCAGCCGGTCGGTCCGCTGCACGCGGCCGAGATCGCGTTCCATGCGGCGCCCGCCAGGCGTTACGGGTTCCATGCGACACTCAAGGCGCCGTTCGCGCTGGCGCAGGGTCATAACGAGGCGATGCTGGAGACAGCCCTGGCGGAATTCGCCGCCGAGGCCGAACCGGTCGCAATCCCCAATCTGGCCCTGCACCAGATGGATGGCTTCTTCGCGCTGGTGCCGGAAAAGCCGGTGGCGGCGCTCAATCTTCTCGCCAACGAGGTCGTCTCGGAATTCGATCGCTTCCGCGCTCCGCTGACGGAAGCCGAGATCGAGCGCCGCAATCCCGACCAACTGTCGCCGGCGCAGTTCCGCTATCTCTGCCAGTGGGGATATCCCTACGTCTTCGACGCCTTCCGCTTCCATATGACGCTGACCGGCCGCGTCGGCCGCGAGGACAGTCCGCGCGTGCGCGCCGCGCTGGAGGAACTGTTCGCCGGCGTCGTCGGCCACCCGCTGGCCGTCGATGCCCTGGCGCTGTTCGCCGAGACCGAGGCCGGCGCGCCCTTCGTGGTGCGCTCGCGCCACGAGATCGGGCGCCGGCTGGATAGAAAGACCGCCTGAGATGAGCACCGAGATCGTCCTGACCAATGCGCGCGTCGTTCTCCCCGATGCGGTGATCGACGGAACGGTGGTGATCCGCGACGGCCTGCTGGCCGAGATTTCGGAAGGCATGTCCGCCGCCGGCGAAAGCCTCGACGGCGACTATCTGATACCGGGCCTCGTGGAACTCCACACCGACCACCTGGAAGGCCACTACGCGCCGCGTCCGAAGGTACGCTGGAATCCGATCGCGTCGGTGCTGGCGCACGACGCTCAGATCGCCACCTCAGGCATCACCACGGTGTTCGATGCACTGCGCGTCGGCATGTACGAGGACACCGATATCGGCGCCGCCGACATGCGCAAGCTGGCCGACGCCATCGAGGACAGCGTCAGGCACGACCGCGTGCGAGCGGACCACTTCATCCACCTGCGCTGCGAGGTCTCGGCCCCGGACTGCATGGATGCCTTCGCCCATTTCGAGGACGAGCCGCGCGTGCGGCTGGCCTCGCTGATGGATCACGCGCCCGGCCAGCGGCAGTTCGCCAGTTTCGACGCCTATGCCGTCTACTACATGGGCAAGATGAAGATGACGGACGAGCAGTTCCGCCTCTATTGCGAGAAGCGCATGGCCCAGTCGGAGGCGAACTCGGCGCGGAATCGTCAGGCTGTCGCCGATGCCTGCCGCGAGCGCGGCATCGTGCTGGCCAGCCACGACGACGCCACGGTCGCGCATGTCGCCGAGGCGGTCGACCAGGGCATCCGCGTCGCCGAGTTCCCGACCACCACGGAAGCCGCGCGCGCATCCCACGAGGCCGGCATGGGCGTGCTGATGGGCGCGCCAAACGTCATGCGCGGCGGCTCGCATTCCGGCAATGTGTCGGCGCGTACGCTGGCCGAGGCTGGCCTGCTCGACATCCTGTCTTCGGACTACATCCCGTTCAGCCTGATCCAGTCGGCCTTCTTCCTCGGCGGCGTGGTCGAAGGCATCAACCTGCCGCGGGCGGTGGCGATGGTCTCGCGCAACCCCGCCGAGGCGGTCGGCCTGCATGACCGCGGCGCCATCGTTGCGGGACGGCGAGCTGACCTCGTCCGCGTGCGGCTGGACGAGCACGTGCCTGTCGTGCGTGCGGTCTGGCGCGAGGGACGCCGCGTCGCATGATGGCCTCCGCGATGATAGAGGCCGAGATGGCCTCGATCGGGAACCCGATCGGCAGCGGCGTCTTCGTGGCCGTCGTGGGTCCGAGCGGCGCCGGCAAGGATACGGTCATCGCCTATGCCCGCCAAGCACTTCGCGGCCAGCCGGATTTCGAGTTCGTGCGGCGGGTGACCACCCGCCCCTGTGACGGCGCCACCGAGGACCACGACAGCTTGACCGAGGCCGCCTTTGACGCCGCCGATGCGGCCGGCGCCTTCGCGCTGTCGTGGCAGGCGCACGGATTGAAGTACGGCCTGCCTGCCGGCGTCGACGCGGCCATCGCCGACGGCCGTGTCGCCGTCGCCAATCTGTCGCGGGCAGCACTTCCGGCGCTGCGCCGCCGCTACGCTCATGTGCTGGTCGCGGAGGTCACGGCCTCCCCTGAAATCCTGGCCGAGAGGCTCGCCGCCAGGGGTCGGGAATCGCGCGACGAAGTGCTTTCGCGGCTCGCCCGCGCCGCCCGCATGGACGAGGCCCGCATGAAAGAGGCAAGGTCTGACGTGGTGCGCATCGACAATGGCGGTTCCCGCGAGGCGGCCGGCGAGAAGTTCGTATCCCTGTTGCGCAAGGCCCTGAAGGTGGCCGACGTCGCCGGCGTGTGTTGAGCGGGCCTCAGCCTATCCGCAGCATATGGTTGTCCCACACATAGTCGGCGCGTGTGAGTTCCGAGCCGTCGGGCTTCACGATCTCGCCGGTTCCGGTGGTGGCGACGAAGCCGTCGCCTTCGGCGGCCAGGCCGCAGACTTCCACCAGCGAGCGCGCCGCCAGCACGCGACCGTCGGCCGCGTCGAGCACGGCGTAGCTGTTGCCCTGGGGCGACGACACGGCGACGGTTCCGGATTGCGGGTTGCTGGCGACCGAGCCGATATAGTTTCGAAACCCACCCAGCACGCCGGCGGGCAGGTCGACGAGCTTGAGGCCGCCTTTGCGCGAGAAGGTGCCGACCAGACCGGGCCGGTCGCTCTGCGGTCCCTCGTACTGGCAGCCGAACCAGATCTTCTCGGCACCATCCACCGCCATATGTCGGATGGAGAGCTGATGCAGGTCGGAGGGCAGCGCATGCTTCTCCACGAGGTCTCCGTGCAGCCGGTCGACCAGCACGAAGGACGGCTGCATGGTCGGCAGGTTCAGCTTGGCGCGGCCGTAGTCCGGATGCGTCTCGATGCCGCCATTGGCGATCGCCAGCGTGCGTCCGTCGGCGAGCAGCAGAAGCTCGTGCGGGCCAATCCCTTGGGTCGGGAATTCGCCGATGCGGCGAAAGCCTTCGCGTGCGTCGTAGACGCCGACCATGCCAGCGGCGCGATCGAAATCGTTCTCGGTGGCGTAAAGGATCGCCCCGTCGGGCGAAAACACGCCATGACCGTAGAAATGGCGGCCCTCGACGCTGGCGATCGTCAGCGGTTCGGTCTTGCCGCGATGATCGAAGACGGTCGCGAAGGTTCCGGGCTGGCGGGCAAACACCACGGACCGGCCCGACACCGGATCGTAGGTGATGTCGTGGCCGCGGTCCGGCAATTCCAGCGTGTGGACGAGGTCGCCGGCCTCGGTGAGAACAGCCACGCCGTAAGCGCCGTCGCGGCGCTGATAGGCGGTTGCGAACACGGCGTCGGCGGAAGCCAAGGCCGCCGCCTGGCGCGGGGCGAGCGCGGCGATGAAGCCCGCGCCGGCGGCGCGCAGGAAGTCGCGGCGGCCGAGCAGCGGGGTGCGCATCTCAGTCACCGTCGAGCGAGGAGAAGCCGGCGGTGATGCCGAGCTGCCCGGCGAACTGCCGGCCGATCAGGTCGGACAGGCTGGTGGTCACCACCCGCAGATAGTCGAGCTTGCCGCGCATCTGCGGATCGGCCAGCACATCCGCGATCGGCTTGCCTTCCAGCGCGGTTATGGCCCGGGCGGCATTCTTGAACTCGAAATCGATCGACTGCGGCAGCCACTCCATGTCGGTCGGAAGCATGTCGCCTAACTGCGAGGCGTCGAACAGCGCATGCAGGGCTTCCAGATTGCCGGCAAGGCTGTCGGCCGTCAGGTCGGACCGCCAGAACAGCGCCGAGCGCGCCTTGTCGCCGGCGGGTTCGGTGCCGAGAAAGCCGTTGAGGCGCACGTCGCGCACCAGTTCCAGTCCGTTCACGAAGACCTCGAGCAGTTCGGTCAGGGCTTCCTGCTCGTCGCGGTAGATGTCGTTGCCGGGTTCGGTCCAGGTCTCGGCGAAGCCATGCGCGGAGGACCAGTTGGAGGATACCGACGAAGCGATATGTTCTAGGTTCTCGGCGATCGCGACCCCGTAGGCGCAGCGATGTGCCGCCTCCTTGCCCGCCAGTTCATCCGAACCCGTGCCGAAGAGTACGAACTCCAGCGCGCCGAAACCCTGCATGGCCACGCTCTTGCCGGCCAGAACCTTCGCATCCGTGACGCTGGGATCCTTTTCGGCGATCGCGGCCTGCACCTGCCGCAGGCCCGCTCCCTTGCGGTCGGGCCAGAAAAGCTGCCGCTCCAGCCGGTTGTCCTCGCTAATAGGCCCGAAGCGGATGATCTCCGTCGCCGACAGCGTTTCGACCGCCATCCGGAAGCGCCCGCGCGCCATTTCCAGATCGGCCTTGCTCGGTGTCGTGCACAACGTCTCCATGGCCTCTCGCTGGGCCGAGGCGTTGGCGAGCAGCGAGACGTAGGCGGGGCGCACGAAATTGTCGACGGCGTGCTGCACGGCGCGCGCGCCGTCGTCAGCGGCACCGGCCGCCGTCGCGGCACCCAGGCCGAGGCCCAGAATGAGATAGCGAAACATCAACGCGACTCCAGGAAGCGCAGCAGGGCCTCGCGGTCGGCCCGGTCGAGGTCGGCGAAACGGTCGCGCGCGGCCTGACCCTCGCCGCCGTGCCAGAGAATGGCCTCGGTCAGGTTGCGCGCACGCCCGTCGTGCAGAAAGAAGGTGTGGCCGCTGACGGTCTGCGTCAGCCCGATTCCCCAGAGCGGCGGCGTGCGCCACTCGCTGCCGCTCGCCTCGCCTACGCGCTGGCCGTCGGCCAGGCCTTCGCCCATGTCGTGCAGCAGGAAGTCGGAATGCGGCCAGATGAGCTGGAAGCGCTGCGCCTTGTTCGGCGCGTCGCGTCGGGTGACGAATTTCGGCGTGTGGCAGGCCGCGCAGCCGATAGCGTGGAACAGTTCCTTGCCCTTCAGCACGGTAGGATCGTCGATGTCGCGGCGGGCGGGAACCGCCAGGTTCTGCGAATAGAAGGTGACGAGATCCATCACCGGATCTGGCGCTTCGGTATCGCCGAGGCGCTCCTGCACGCCGGTCGGCATGGCCAGGCAGTCGGTCTGCGCCGCCGTGCAGTCACCATAGGCGCGCGGAACCTCGGGCGTCGAGATGCCGAGGTCTCCGGCGAAGGCATCGGCGCTCTGCTCGCGAATGGACGGCGTCTGCGCCTTCCAGCCGAAGCGGCCGAGCGTGAGTTCTCCGCTCTTGCCGTCGCGCACCAACGAGGGCCGTCCAGATATTCCGTCGCCGTCGCGATCGTCGGGATCGGCCAGCGCCAGGATGTCTGAAGGATGGATCTGCTCGACCAGTCCCAGGCCGATCATCGCCGGGGTGACGCGCGGCGACAGCGTCGTGCCGGCATGCATCGGCCCGTGCGACAGGTTGGCGACGGTATAGGTCGGCCTGCGCAGAGACACGGTCTCGCCGCCGGCGAGCGTCACCGGCTCCTCGGTGTAGGTGATCGCCATCTTGCCCTCGGCCACGAGGCCGGGCACCGCCAGATCCTGCAGCTGGCTTCCGTAAACCGGATCGGGAAAGTTGAGCGCGGCGTGCTCCGCCAGGGTCGCGCGCTCCGCATCGCTCTCGGCATCGCGAGCCAGCCGGAAGAACATGGAGGTGGCGTCCGCGGCACCTTCGGGCGGGTGGCCGCGGCCGTCCTTGAGATGGCAGCTCTGGCAGGCACGCGCATTGAAGACGGGACCGAGCCCGTCCGAGGCCTGCGTTGACGAGGGAGCCGATACCCACAGCTTGCGGAACAGTCCGTTGCCGAGCTTGAAGGTGCCTTCTTCCTCGAAGGTGATGTTGGCCGAGGACTGTGAGAAGGCGTCCTGGTTGATGCGCTTCTTCGAGGTGCCGGCGCCGCCCTGCATCAGCTCGAACGATTCGGATTTGGAGAAGTCGGTCGGCGGCGCGGTCACGGCCTTGACGCGGGCGAGGTCCTTCGGCGTCAGGTCGTCGCGTATGGCGGGAACGCCTGGAAGCGGAGTATCGTCTGCGGCGGAGGGAAGCGCGGTGCCTGCGATCGAAGCCGCCAGCATCAGGCCGAAGGCCTGGCCCGGCAGTCCGAACGCGCGGGCGTCCGCCCGCATGCGGCGCGATGGCTTCAGATCGCGCCGCATGGTTGGATCCTATTCGGCCTCGTTGGCCGGGTCTGCGTTGAGCTGCCCATATTTTTCCTCGCCGATGGAGGCGAGCAGGTCGAGTTGCGTTTCGAGAAAATCGATGTGGCCTTCCTCGTCCTTCAGAAGGTCCTCGAACAATTCCATGGTCACGTAGTCGCCGAGATCGTGGCAGATTTCGCGCGACTTCTTGTAAGAGGTGCGGGCGTCATATTCGCCGGCCAGGTCGGATTCCAGCACTTCCTTGACGTTCTGTCCTATACGCAGAGGCGCGACCGACTGGAGATTGGGGTGCCCCTCCAGGAAGATGATGCGGGCGACGATCTTGTCGGCATGGTGCATTTCTTCGATCGATTCCGCCCGCTCCTTCTTAGCCAGGCGGGTGTAGCCCCAATCCTCAAGCAGGCGATAGTGGAGCCAGTACTGGTTGACCGCCCCGAGTTCGAGAAAGAGCGCTTCGTTAAGCCGCTCGATTACCTGCTTTTCGCCTTTCATGGGTCCTGCTCCCGAATTGGACGCGCAGTTCACGCACGCGGTCCAGATGTGAAACGATGTCATCGCCGCTCGCCTCCGAGCGCGCGTAATAGGCTTCGGTCACCCGAATGATCGTTTCGACCACATTTGGGAAGCAGCCGCAACAGCGGCCTCGTTTCTGCAGCCGGTGATACACCTTGGCTGGCACGATCAGGGTCCACGGGTCCTGGTCGAGCAGTTCGACGATCGTCTCCTCGATCTCCTTCTGAGTGATCAGGTTGCAGTGGCAGATCAGCATGGAAGACCCGATGGGTGGTTGCGGCTCCGGGGCCGCAATGCCTTGTGGATGAAGAACGCGTCTATTCGAAGACTTTGTCGGGAGAATCCAGGCTGTCGGAGCCCTCGAAGGCGATGGCGTCCAGCTTGAGCACGCCCACCGCTCGCTCGATAGACTTGGTCTGGTCCACGAGCGCGTCGATGGCCGCCTGCACCGTGGCGTTGCCCTCGGCATTGCCCTCGCCGATCTGCTGGTCGTAGGCCTCGCCGCCCACCGCGCGCGCCTGGATCGCCTCCATCTTGGCCACCGTGGCGTCGAGCTTGCCCGAAAGTTCCGCGTCGATGGCCGGATCGGCCGCCTTGACGAGATCCGAGATCGAGGGTCCCTCCACCTTCGAACCGTCGGTGCGGGTATAGCTGCCGTGGTAGACGTTGCGGATGCCGACCGCGTCATAGAGATGCGAAATGTGCGTGTTG
>JAEUMA010000730.1 GCA_016793565.1 Rhizobiaceae bacterium | reverse complement strand
ACAGCCTGGGCGGGCTCGACCGCTGGCCGGAAAAAGTCCGGCTGATGCAGTCGAACTGGATCGGCCGCTCCGACGGCCTGCTGCTGCGCTGGGCGATCGCCCCCGGCACCGCGCCCGCCGGCGAGAGCGAGCTCGAAGTCTACACGACGCGACCGGATACCATCTTCGGCGCTTCCTTCATGGCGATCGCCGCAGATCATCCGCTGGCGAAGCGGGCCGCCGAGAGCAAGCCGGAACTCGCCGCCTTCATCGAGGAAATCCGCCATCGCGGTACCTCAGCGGCCGAACTGGAGACCGCGGAGAAAAAGGGCTTTGATACCGGGCTGCGCGTCGTGCATCCGTTCGACCCGTCCTGGACGCTGCCGGTCTATGTCGCCAACTTCGTGCTGATGGACTACGGTACCGGCGCCATCTTCGGCTGCCCGTCGGGCGACCAGCGCGACCTCGACTTCGCCAACAAATACGGCCTGCCGGTCGTTCCGGTGGTGATGCCGGACGATGCCGACGCGAAAACCTTCCAGATTCTGGACGAGGCCTATGTCGACGATGGCGTTATGATCAATTCGCGCTTCCTGGACGGCATGCGGCCCAAGCAGGCGTTCGAAGAGGTGGCGACGCGGCTGTCGGGGGTGACGATAGGCAACCGCCCGCAGGCCGAGCGCAAGGTGCAGTTCCGCCTGCGCGACTGGCTGATCTCGCGCCAGCGCTATTGGGGTTGCCCTATCCCCGTGGTGCATTGCGACGCCTGCGGCGCGGTGCCGGTGCCGGAATCCGCGCTGCCCATCGAGCTGCCGCACGACGTCAGCTTCGACAAGCCGGGCAATCCGCTCGACCACCATCCGACCTGGAAGCACGTCGCCTGCCCGCAATGCGGCAAGCCGGCGCGGCGCGACACCGACACCATGGACACCTTCGTGGATTCGTCCTGGTACTTCGCCCGCTTCACCGATCCGTGGAACGAGAAGCAGCCGACCGACCTTTCGGCGGTCGACGGCCCGCGCGGCTGGCTGCCGGTGCGCCAATATATCGGCGGCATTGAGCACGCGATCCTGCACCTGCTCTATTCGCGCTTCTTCACCCGCGCGATGAAGGCGACCGGCCATGTCAACACGGTGGAGGAGCCCTTCGAGGGCCTGTTCACCCAGGGCATGGTCGTGCACGAGACCTATCGTGGACCGGAGGGCTGGGTGACGCCCGCCGAGATCCGCATCGAGGAAGCCGACGGCAACCGCCGCGCCTTCCTGCTTGCCGACGGCACGCCGATCGAGATCGGCGCCATCGAGAAGATGTCGAAGTCGAAGAAGAACGTCGTCGACCCCGACGACATCATCGCCAGCTACGGCGCCGACACGGCGCGCTGGTTCATGCTGTCGGACTCGCCGCCCGAGCGCGACGTCATCTGGACCGAGGCCGGCGTGGAGGGCGCCCACCGCTTCGTCCAGCGCGTGTGGCGGCTGGTGTCGGAGGCGGCACCGCATCTCGCCGGCGTCGAACCGCGCCAGGCCTCGGAAGGGAAGGGGCTGGCTCTTTCCAAGGCCGCGCACAAGACCGTCAAGTCGGTCAGCGAGGACGTCACCAAGCTGGCGTTCAACAAGGCCATTGCCCGGCTCTACGAATTCGCGAACGTGCTCAGCCAGTTTCTGCCGGAAGTGTTCACGCTCGACGCGAGCACGCTGTCAGGCACGGCGGTTCTGGGCGGGGCGCGGACACCCAGCCAGGGCGATCTGGCAGCCGCGCGCGAAGCCATGGAGATGTTCGTCCACATGATCGCGCCGATGATGCCGCATCTGGCGGAGGAGTGCTGGGCCGAACTCGGCGGCAGCGGCATGGTCGCCGAGCGCGCGTGGCCCGCCTTCGACGCCTCGCTGACGGTGGACAACGAGATCGTCTACCCGGTGCAGGTCAACGGCAAGAAGCGCGGCGATTTGACAATTGCGCGCGACGCGGATCAAGTTGCCGTCGAACAGGCGGCACTGGCGCTCGACTTCGTGCAGAAGGCGCTGGAGGGTAGGCCGCCGCGCAAGGTCATCGTCGTCCCGCAAAGGATCGTCAATGTGGTTGGCTGACCGTCTGGCTGGCAGGTGCGCAGGCGCGGTCCTGCTGGCGGCGTCCCTGTTCAGCGCGGGATGCACCGTTCAGCCGCTCTACGGCAAGGCGCCGGTCGGCACCGACGGCACGCAGACCGCCGCCATCAACACGCAGCTCGCGGCGATCTCGGTCAAGCAGGTCGACACGCGCTACGCCCAGCAGGTCCGCAACGATCTGCTGTTCCTGTTCTACGGCGGCACCAACCAGCCGGCGGCGCCGCGCTACGTGCTGGATCTGGGTGTGACCGCGCTCAACGAATGGACGGCGACGACCCAGGTCGATACCGACGACCGCGCGACCGCCGCGATGCTGACCATGATCTCGACCTATCTGCTGACCGACGCCGAAACCGGCGAGACGATTTCGTCCGGCCGCCGGCAGATCTCCTCGTCCTACGACGTGCCGACCCAGGAATTCGCCGCCCTGCGCGCCAAGCGCGACGCCGAGGACCGCGCCGCGCGCGAACTGGCCGAACTGCTGCGGCTGGCGGTGGCCCAGGATCTCGCCGCCCGCCGCTGAGCGGCCGTTTCAGGCGGTCGACACGGACAGGCCGGGCAGGTCGAAGCCGCCGATGCGGGTCGCCCAGGACTCTCCGGCCTGGATCGGAAAGGCGCGCGTCAGCGTGCCCGTGGTGACGATTTCGCCGGCTCGCAGCGGCGGGTTCACGGGATCGGCGGCGAGCACCCGCACCAGATGCGCGAGCGCCTGCAGCGGTCCGTCGAGCACATTGGCACCCGCACCGCGGTCCATCACCTGGCCGTTGCGGGAAAGCTCCAGCGTCAGACCGGCCAGCGCATCGGCCAACCCTTTGCGTTCGCCGTCAGACACGCTGCGACGCGGCCCGACATAGAGCGCGCCGTGCAGGCCGCCGTCGGCCACGCAATCGGCCACCGAAAAGCGCCAGCCGGGAAAGATCGACTGCACGATCTCGAAGCCGTGCGCGACCCAGCCCACGGCGCGCACGACGCCGTCGAGGCCTTCGGCGGCTTCGACGTCGCGGACAAGCCCGACGACGATTTCCGGCTCGACGCGCGGCTCGGGCAGATGCGAAACGCGGATCGTCGCGCCGGGCATGATCGACGTCACCGTCGTATCGTAGATGTCGCCCCAGATCGGCTGAAAGACGCCGTACTCGGCCCAGATGTTGCGGTTGGTGAAACCGATCTTGCGGCCCACGGGCCGTTCGCCGCGTGCTTCGCGCAAACGTCGAAGCTCCGCCGTCACCCGGTAGGCGTCGGCTTCCGACAGGCCGGGACCGTTGGCCGTGAAGGGCGGCCGCTGGCTGCGGCCGTCCAGGCAGGCCAGCACCTCGGCGGCGGTCGCCGCGGCGCTATCGTCTCTCATCAGCCGATCTTCTGGCCGGTCTTGGCCCAGTCGGCCAGGAATTGCTCCAGGCCCTTATCGGTCAGCGGGTGCTTGACCAGCGCCTTGAGGGTGGCCGGCGGCACGGTGGCCACGTCGGCGCCGATCAGCGCGGCCTGCTTGATGTGGTTCACCGTGCGGATCGAAGCCGCCAGAATCTCGGTCTTGAAGTCGTAATTGTCGTAGATGGTGCGGATCTCGGAAATCAGCTCCATGCCGTCTGCGCCTGTATCGTCGATGCGGCCGATGAACGGCGAGATGAAGGTCGCGCCGGCCTTGGCGGCCATCAGCGCCTGGCCGGCCGAGAAGCACAGCGTGACGTTGGTCTTGTGCCCCTCGGAGGTCAGCGACCGGCAGGCCTTGAGGCCGTCGAGCGTGAGCGGCAGCTTGATGCAGATGTTGTCGGCGATCTTGGCCAGCACCGCCGCTTCCTTCATCATCTCCGAATATTCGGTAGCCGTCACCTCGGCCGAGACGGGACCGGCCACGATCGAGCAGATTTCCTTCGTCACTTCCTTGATGTCGCGGCCAGATTTCAGGATGAGCGAGGGGTTCGTGGTGACGCCGTCGAGAAGCCCGTAGTCGTTGATCTCGCGGATTTCCTTCACGTCGGCGGTGTCTACGAAGAACTTCATGGCCGTCTCCTTTGGGGGGCGTGCGCGGCGTGTGGGAGGTCGCCCGCGACATGGCCTTTGCTCTAGCCGAAAGTCGGGGCAAGGTCACGCGCGATGACGAAAGATTCGGGACCCCGACCGCCGCCCGCGGTGCCCGTGCTGGTGCCCATGCCGGCCGAGCGCCCCTACAGCTACGCCGTGCCCGATGGCATGACCGTCGTGCCGGGCTCGATCGTGCGCGTGCCACTCGGCCCGCGCGAAGTGGCGGGCATTGTCTGGGACGGCAGCGCCGAGGGCATCGACCCGTCCCGCCTGCGCCCGATCTCGCAGGTGTTCGACTGTCCGCCGATCGGTGCCGAGATGCGCCGCTTCGTCGACTGGGTGGCGGCCTACACCCTGTCGGCTCCGGGCATGGTAGCCCGCATGCTGCTGCGCGCGCCCGAGGCCTTCGACCCCGAACCGAAGGTGGAAGGCCTGAGGCGCACGGAGACGGCGCCCGAGCGCATCACGGCCGCCCGCAACCGCGTTCTGGAATTGAGCGCCGACGGTCTCGCCTGGACGCGCTCCGGCCTGGCCCATGCCGCCGGCGTCTCAGCAACGGTGGTCGACGGGCTGAAGTCGCAGGGCGTGTTCGAGACGGTCTGGCTGCCGCCCCGGCCGGTGGTCGCCGCTCCCGACCCCTCCTTCGCCATTCCCGACCTGACGGCGGACCAGCAGGCCGCCGCCGACATTCTGCGACAGGCCGCCCGCGCGCCGGAATTCTCGGTCACCCTCGTCGACGGCGTCACAGGGTCGGGAAAGACCGAGGTCTATTTCGAGGCCGTCGCGGCGGCGCTGGCGCGGGGAAAACAAGCCCTGATCCTGCTGCCGGAGATCGCGCTCACCCACGCTTTCCTGGAGCGCTTCCAGGACCGCTTCGGCGCCAAGCCTGCCGAGTGGCACTCCGACCTGCCGCCCCGCATGCGCGAGCGGGTCTGGCGGCAGGTGGCCGAGGGCGGCGTGCGCGCGGTGGCCGGGGCCCGCTCGGCGCTGTTCCTGCCGTTCCGGGAACTCGGGCTCATCGTGGTCGACGAGGAGCACGACCCCGCCTACAAGCAGGAAGACCGCGTCTTCTACAATGCGCGCGACATGGCGGTGGTGCGCGGGCGCATCGGCGGCTTCCCCGTGGTGCTCGCCTCGGCGACGCCTTCGGTGGAGAGCCGCGTCAACGCGTCAGCCGGGCGCTACCGGCGCGCGGTACTTCCGGCGCGCTTCGCCGAGGCGGCGCTGCCCGACATCCGCGCGCTCGACATGCGCCGCGCCGCGCCGGCGAGAGGCGGCTTCCTTTCGCCTGTCCTGCTGGAGGCCACGCGCCGGACCGTGGAGCGCGGCGAGCAGGCGCTGTTCTTCCTCAACCGCCGCGGCTACGCACCGCTGACGCTGTGCCGCGCCTGCGGTCATCGCTTCCAATGCCCGGAATGCTCGAGCTGGCTGGTCGAACACCGCTTTCGCGGACAGCTCGTCTGTCATCATTGCGGCCACCATGAGAGGCGGCCCGACGCCTGCCCCTCCTGCGGAACGTTCGACCATCTCGTCGCCTGCGGCCCCGGCGTCGAGCGAATCGCCGAGGAAACGGTCGGCCATTTTCCGGACGCACGCATCATCGTGATGTCGTCCGACATCATGGGCGGCGTGAAGCGCCTGCGGCTGGAACTGGAAGCGATCGCCAAGGGCGAGGCCGACATCGTCATCGGCACGCAGCTTGTCGCCAAGGGCCACAATTTTCCGAACATGACGCTGGTCGGCGTGGTCGACGCCGATCTCGGCCTTGCCAACGGCGATCCGCGCGCGGCGGAGCGGACCTTCCAGCTTCTGTCACAGGTGGTCGGTCGCGCAGGCCGCACCGGCAAGAAGAGCCTGGGGGTGCTGCAAACCTTCCAGCCCGACCACCCGGTGATGCGGGCGCTGGTGTCGGGCGACGCCGAGGCTTTTTATGCGCAGGAGATCGCCGAACGCGAGCGCACCGGCATGCCGCCCTTCGGCCGCCTCGCCGGCGTCGTCGTCAGCGCCGTGACGCGGGCGGAGGCCGAGACGCATGCGCGCGGCCTGCGCCGCGCCGCTCCGGCCGCGCCCGATATCCAGGTGCTCGGCCCGGCCGAGGCGCCGCTGGCGCTGATCGCCGGCCGCCACCGCATGCGCCTTCTGGTGCATGGCGAGCGCCGCTCCGACATGCAGGGCTTTTTGCGCGCCATGCTGGAAGCGGGACCGAAGCCGCGCGGCGGCGTGCGGGTGCAGGTCGATATCGACCCGCAGAGCTTTCTGTAGCTACGAGCGCCGAGATTCGCACGCCCGCCTTGTGATTTCGCTTTGCCGCAATGTAGGATGCGGCCGCTTCGTCCAGCGCCGTGGAGGCTCTATGGAACTTGCCTTTCCCTGGCCTACAACGCAGGGCGAATGGCTGGCGTGGTCGTCGGCCGCCGTCACCGTGCTGTTCGGTGTGCTGCTGTTGTTTGCGCCGCGTCTTTCGCTGAGGGTCCTTCGCCTGCGGCCGGCGGAAGCGCGCCCGGAAGCCGTGGCGGAAGCGCGCGCAACCATGTCGGGTTTCTATCTGGGGCTCGGGCTCTGCTGCATTCTGCTGGCGCAGCCGCTGCTCTACATGGCGCTCGGCTTCTCCTGGGCCTTCACCGCCTTCGGCCGCGTCATCTCCATGCTTTCCGACAACGGCAACACCTTCTACAACTGGGTCAGCCTGGTCGTGGAGGTGGCGCTGGCCGCCCTCGCGCTGGCCTTCGCCTTCCAGTTCGTCGCCTGATCGCAGCCCGCCGGGCGGGCCTGCTCCCCAGCCCCGGTCAAGCGCTCATACAAGCTGCGACAAATGGGTCGAAAACCGCACCGGCCGATGTGTTGCGGTCCCCGAAAGCCTGTGGTAGACGGCAAGCGACTTTTGGCCGGGGGATGCGCGCCATAGCGCGCTCCAGGTCTAGAAATTCAACAAGGTCAAAGATTTAGCCAGAGTTACCGCTCGCGCCGCAAATCTTGTGACCGGTCAGACGAGAGAAGCGCGATCCGTGGCCAATTCCAGCTCGCCCATTTCCGGTGTCGCCGAGCGTTATGCCCGTTCGCTGTTCGATCTCGCCGCCCACGCCAACTCGGTCGAGTCGGTAGAGGCCGATCTCGGCCGATTTGAGGCGCTGATCGGCGAAAGCGGCGACCTCGACCGCCTGATCAAGAGCCCCGTCTTCTCCGCTGCCGACCAGCAGCGCGCGCTCTCGGCCATCCTCGACAAGGCCGGCATCGCCGGTCTGGCCGGCAATTTCCTGCGCGTCGTGGCGCAAAACCGGCGCCTGTTTTCCGTGCCCGCCATGATCACCGCCTTCCGCCGGATCGCTGCCGAAGGCCGCGGCGAGGTGGCGGCGAAGGTCACCACCGCTCATGCGCTCACGGCCGAGCAGGAGCGCGAGCTGAAGGACACGCTGAAGGCGATCGCCGGCAAGGCGGTTACGCTCTCGGTCAGCGTCGATCCCTCGCTGCTCGGCGGCCTCATCGTTCAGATGGGCTCGCGCCAGATCGACACGTCGCTCAAGACGAAACTCAATTCGCTCAAGCTTGCACTGAAAGAGGTCGGCTGATGGATATCCGCGCCGCGGAAATTTCCGCAATTCTCAAGGACCAGATCAAGAATTTCGGCAAGGAGGCCGAAGTTTCGGAGGTCGGTCAGGTCCTGTCGGTCGGCGACGGTATCGCCCGCGTCTACGGTCTGGACAATGTCCAGGCCGGCGAGATGGTCGAGTTCCCGGGCGGCATCCGCGGCATGGCGCTGAACCTGGAAAGCGACAATGTCGGCGTCGTCATCTTCGGTGCCGACCGTGACATCAAGGAAGGCGACACCGTCAAGCGCACCGGCGCCATCGTCGACGTGCCCGTCGGCAAGGGTCTGCTCGGCCGCGTCGTCGACGCACTCGGCAATCCGATCGACGGCAAGGGTCCGATCGACGCGACCGAGCGCCGCCGCGTGGACGTCAAGGCGCCTGGCATCATTCCCCGCAAGTCGGTGCATGAGCCGATGTCGACCGGCCTGAAGGCCATCGACGCGCTGATCCCGTTCGGCCGAGGCCAGCGCGAACTGGTCATCGGCGACCGCCAGACCGGCAAGACCGCGATCCTGCTCGACACGTTCCTGAACCAGCGCTCGCTCAACGTCGGCGACGACGAGAGCCAGAAGCTCTACTGCGTCTACGTCGCCATCGGCCAG
Source organism: Rhizobiaceae bacterium (assembly GCA_016793565.1). Lineage (GTDB taxonomy): Bacteria > Pseudomonadota > Alphaproteobacteria > Rhizobiales > Rhizobiaceae > JAEUMA01. Next base: position 5,590 of record JAEUMA010000730.1, on the reverse strand, counting down.
AAGCGTTCGACGGTGGCGCAGTTCGTGAAGGTTCTGGAGGAGCGCGGCGCGCTCGAATATTCGATCGTCGTCGCCACCACCGCGTCCGACCCGGCGCCGATGCAGTACCTGGCCCCGTTCGCCGGCTGCACCATGGGCGAATTCTTCCGCGACAACTCCATGCACGCGGTGATCGCCTATGACGACCTTTCCAAGCAGGCCGTCGCCTACCGCCAGATGTCGCTGCTGCTGCGTCGCCCGCCGGGGCGCGAAGCCTATCCGGGCGACGTCTTCTACCTGCATTCCCGCCTGCTCGAGCGCGCGGCCAAGATGAACGACGAGATGGGCGCCGGTTCGCTGACCGCCCTGCCGGTCATCGAGACGCAGGCCAACGACGTGTCGGCCTACATCCCGACCAACGTGATCTCGATCACCGACGGCCAGATCTTCCTGGAAACGAACCTGTTCTTCCAGGGCATCCGTCCGGCCGTCAACGTCGGCCTTTCGGTGTCGCGCGTCGGGTCGTCGGCGCAGGTCAAGGCGATGAAGCAGGTCGCCGGCTCGATCAAGGGCGAGCTCGCGCAGTATCGCGAGATGGCCGCGTTCGCGCAGTTCGGCTCGGATCTGGACGCCGCCACGCAGCGCCTGCTCAACCGCGGCGCCCGCCTGACCGAGCTCCTCAAGCAGCCGCAGTTCTCGCCGCTGAAGACCGAGGAGCAGGTCGCGGTGATCTTCGCCGGCGTGAACGGCTATCTCGACAAGCTGACGATTCCTCAGGTCTCGCGCTTCGAGAGCGGCCTGCTCAGCCACCTGCGGGCCGAGGGCAAGATTCTCGAGGCCATCCGCAAGGAAAAGGCGCTGTCGGACGATCTGCGCGGCCGTCTCAAGGCCGAGATCGACGGCTTCGCCAAGAACTTTTCCTGAAGCTGACCTGACGAAAGCCGGATTGGCCAGATGCCTTCGCTAAAAGACCTTCGCAACCGTATCGCCTCGGTCAAGGCGACGCAGAAAATCACCAAGGCGATGCAGATGGTCGCCGCGGCGAAGCTGCGCCGCGCCCAGGAAGCGGCGGAAGCGGCGCGTCCCTATTCGGAGCGCATGGAAGCCGTTCTGGCCAACATCACCCAGGCGGTAGGCGGCGGCGGTGAAGCGCCGGCGCTGATGGCCGGCACCGGCAAGGACGACGTACACCTGCTCGTCGTCTGCACCGCCGAGCGCGGCCTTTGCGGCGGCTTCAACAGCCAGATCGCCAGGCTGGCGCGCGAGCATGCGCGCAGGCTGAGGGCGGACGGAAAGACGGTGAAGATCATCACCGTCGGCAAGAAGGGCAACGATATCCTGCGCCGCGACTTCGGTCCGCAGATCATCGACAGGGTGGACCTGCGCGAGGTGCGCCAGCTGGCGTTCGTGCATGCCGACCAGATCGCCCGCAAGGTGATCGCGCTGTTCCAGGACGGTCAGTTCGACGTCTGCACGCTGTTCTATTCGCGGTTCAAGTCGGTGATCAGCCAGGTTCCGACGGCGCAGCAGCTCATTCCGGCCGCCGCGGCTCCGGCCCCGGCGGGCAATACGGGAAGCGCGGCCGTCTACGAATACGAGCCGGAGCCGGGCGAAATCCTCGGCGACCTGATCCCCCGCAACATCGCGGTGCAGATCTTCCGCGCGCTGCTGGAGAACGCCGCCGGCGAGATGGGCGCCAAGATGACGGCCATGGACAACGCGACCCGCAACGCCGGCGACATGATCAACAAGCTGACGATCACCTACAACCGTCAGCGCCAGGCGATGATCACCAAGGAACTGATCGAGATCATTTCGGGCGCCGAGGCGCTCTAGGACATCGACGATAGCGGAATAGGATCGACGCCTGCGCGTCGGGAACAACCGGCGCAAGGCGCCAGCACGAAGGAAGAACGATGGCGAAAGCAGCTAAGGCGGCCCAGTCCGCGGAAGGCGTGAAGCTCGGCACCGGCCCGACGGGCAGGGTGCGGCAGGTTATCGGCGCCGTGGTCGACGTGCAGTTCGACGACGAACATCTGCCGGCGATCCTGAACGCCATCGAAACCGACAACGTCGGCAACCGCCTGGTGCTCGAAGTGGCCCAGCACCTCGGCGAGGCGACCGTGCGCTGCATCGCCATGGACACAACCGAAGGCCTGGTGCGCGGGCAGCCTGTCGTCGATACGGGCAAGCCCATCACCGTGCCGGTCGGCCCGCAGCTGCTCGGCCGCATCATCAACGTGATCGGCGAGCCGGTCGACGAGGCCGGTCCGGTCGATGCGTCGGAGTTCCGCGGCATCCACCAGCCGGCCCCTGCCTATATCGAGCAGTCGACCGAAGCGCAGATCCTGGTCACCGGCATCAAGGTTCTCGACCTGCTGGCGCCTTATGCGCGCGGCGGCAAGATCGGCCTGTTCGGCGGCGCCGGCGTCGGCAAGACCGTGCTGATCCAGGAGCTGATCAACAACGTCGCCAAGGCGCATGGCGGCTTCTCAGTGTTCGCCGGCGTCGGCGAGCGCACCCGCGAGGGCAACGATCTCTATCACGAGTTCATCGAGTCGGGCGTCAACAAGAAGGGCGGCGGCGAGGGCTCCAAGGCCGCGCTCGTCTACGGCCAGATGAACGAGCCGCCGGGAGCGCGCGCCCGCGTCGCCCTGACCGGCCTGACCGTCGCCGAATATTTCCGCGACCAGGGCCAGGACGTGCTGTTCTTCGTCGACAACATCTTCCGCTTCACCCAGGCGGGTTCGGAAGTGTCGGCTCTGCTCGGCCGCATTCCCTCGGCCGTGGGCTATCAGCCCACGCTCGCCACCGACATGGGCGCCCTGCAGGAGCGCATCACCACCACGCAGAAGGGCTCGATCACCTCGGTGCAGGCCATCTACGTGCCGGCCGACGACCTGACCGACCCGGCCCCGGCGACCTCCTTCGCCCACCTGGACGCCACCACGGTGCTGAACCGCGCCATCTCCGAGAAGGGCATCTACCCGGCCGTCGATCCGCTGGACTCGACCTCGCGCATGCTCGACCCGCTGATCGTCGGCGAAGAGCACTACCAGGTCGCCCGCCAGGTGCAGCAGACGCTGCAGCGCTACAAGTCGCTGCAGGACATCATCGCCATCCTGGGCATGGACGAGCTGTCGGAAGAGGACAAGCTGACCGTGGCGCGCGCCCGCAAGGTCGAGCGCTTCCTGTCGCAGCCCTTCTTCGTCGCCGAAGTGTTCACCGGTTCGCCGGGCAAGCTGGTCGACCTCGCCGACACCATCAAGGGCTTCAAGGGCCTGGTGAACGGCGAATACGACCACCTGCCGGAAGCCGCCTTCTACATGGTCGGCAACATCGACGAGGCCGTCGCCAAGGCACAGCGCCTGGCAGCCGAAGCGGCGTAAGAAAGGGAGTAGCGAATAGTGGGTAGAGAGTAGTGGGATCGTGAACCGGCGCTGATGCGCCGCACTATTCCCCACTCACTAGTCCCTACTCGCTAGATGGCAATGGCTGAAGCTTTCCAGTTCGAACTCGTATCGCCCGAGCGCTTGCTGTTTTCCAAGCAGGTCGAGTCGGTGGTCATCCCCGGTTCGGAAGGCGAGATGACCGTGATGGCGAACCACGCGCCGGTCATGACCACCATCAAGCCGGGCATCGTCACCGTCACGCCGGTCGGCGGCGCGGCTGAGCGCTATGTGGTGTTCGGCGGTTTCGCCGACATCCTGCCTTCGGGATGCACCCTGCTGGCGGAATCCGCCACGCCGGTCGCGAGCCTGGATCGCGCCGACATCGCCCGCCGCATCGAAGCCGCGCGCCACGAAATGAGCGAAGCCAAGGACGACCATTCGCGCACCAAGGCCGAGCAGTTCCTGCACCAGCTGACCACGCTGGAAGGCATCGTCGTTCCAGCCTGAGCGGATACGCCCTGAACACCGAAAGCCGGCCTCGCGCCGGCTTTTTTGTTGCCGCGAGGCTTGAACAGGCTTGGCGACAGCGTCACGAAGGCGCGGTAGTCTCCACCGTCGGCAACGATTGTCGGCACCGCCCGTTGAGTGCATGACGCTTCAAGGCATCGAAGGAGACCTTCATGAGACGCACGATCATCACCGCCGCCGCGCTGCTGTCGCTGATGTTACCGGCGCTCGCGCAGGAAACCGCCACGGCCGCGATGAAGGCGCCCGACGGAAGCGACCTCGGCACGGTGACCTTCACCGCCACCAAATCGGGAATCCTGCTCGTGTTCGTCGAGATGACTGGACTCAAGCCCGGCGCGCACGGCTTTCACATCCACGCCGTGGGCAAATGCGAAGGCCCCGAATTCGAGAGCGCGGGCGGCCACATCGCCGGCGGCAAGCCGCATGGCGTGATGGCCGAGGGCGGGCCGCATCCAGGCGATTTTCCCAACGTCCATGTCGGGCAGGACGGCCTGCTCAAAGTCGAGTTTTTTACCGACAGGCTGACCCTGGACGAAAGCGGGGACGGCGCCCTGATGGACGCCGACGGCTCGGCGGTGATGCTGCATGACGGACCGGACGACTATGTTACCGATCCCTCCGGGCACTCGGGCGGCCGCATCGCCTGCGGCATCATTCAGCAGCCGGGCTGACCGCCCTGGTGCGGTCAGGCGAGGTGCCTGAACGCCGCGACCACCTTTTCGTAGACCGGTCGCTTGAACGGCACGATCAGTTCCGGCAGTTCGGCCATCGCCTTCCAGGCCCAGCGATCGAACTCGGCTTCGTGTCCGCCGGGCGGCGGATCGATGGCGATCTCGCTCTCGTCGCCTTCGAATCGGAACGCAAACCATTTCTGCGTCTGGCCGCGATATTTGCCCTTCAGCGCGATGCCGAGCACTTCCCTGGGTAGGTCGTAGTCGATCCAGCCCGGCGCCTCGGCGAGCAGGCTCACGCTGCGCATCCCGGTCTCCTCGTAGAGCTCGCGCAGGGCGGCCGGAAAAGGCTCCTCGCCTGTGTCTATGCCGCCTTGCGGCATCTGCCAGAGCTTGCTCGTGCCCGCCATCTCGCTGTCCTCGCCGGCGATGCGGCGCCCGGCCCATACGAGTCCCTGCCGGTTGAGTACCATGATGCCCACGCACGGCCGGTAGGGCAGCGTGGCGGGGTCGACCTTCTTGCTCATCAGCGCTCCGGATCGTTGGCGACGGCCGATATCGGGACGATCTCGATGCCGCGCTTCTTGGCCTCGGCGACCCAGGCAGTCACCGAATCCACGGTGACGTCGAAGGCGGAGCCGATGCCGACGGCATAGCCCTTGGCGCGCGCCGTCCTTTCGAGCTGATCCAGCTTCTTCATGATCGCGCCGCGCTCGCGCTGGGCGTCGATGGTCGTGTCGGCCACCGCGACCGGCACCTTGTTGGGCAGGCCGAGTTCCGGCGCCAGGCTGCGCGCCGAGGAACCATCGTCGAGATAGAGCAGGCCGCGCTGGCCGAGTTCCGCCATCAGCGGGGCCATGGCCGCCTGTTCCGAGGTGAAGCGCGCGCCCATATAGTTCATGACGCCGGTGTAATTCGTGATGCGCGACAGCGCCCAGTGCAGGCGCTCCGCATTCTCGTCGCCGGCGGCCGACACCGTCAGCGTATTGCGGCCGGGGTCGACGTTCGGATAGTCGAACG
>JAEUMA010000727.1 GCA_016793565.1 Rhizobiaceae bacterium | reverse complement strand
ATCCACCGCGAATGGATCGTCGCCATGGGCCGGCGCTCCAAGGACGGCCACCTCGCGCACCTGATCTGCGAACTGTTCGTGCGGCTGCGCGCGGTCAACCGGACGTCCGGCCAGAGCTTCCACTTCCCGCTGTCGCAGGCGCAGATGGCTGACGTTCTGGGGCTGTCGGTCGTCCACATGAACCGGGTCATCCAGAGTCTGCGCCGCGAGGGACTGATCAGCTGGGTCAACCAGACGATCTCGATTCTGGACTGGCCGCGGCTGCAGCAGCTGGCGGAGTTCGACCCGACCTATCTGAGCATGCAGAACGAGCCGCGCTGAGCGCTTACGTCTGCCGGCTGACGACCGATTGCGGCAGTACGAAGGGGCGGCCGGGAGGCGGCACGACGCCGACGCGAAGCTCGCATCCGAACACGCGGGCAAGCACCTCGTCGCGCATCACGTCCACCGCTTGCCCGGCCGCGGCGACCCGGCCGTCATGCATCACCACGACATGGTCGGCGACCATCGCGGTCAGGTTGAGATCGTGCAAAATGGCCACCACGCCGCCTCCGGCCGCCGCAAATTCGCGGGCGATGTCCATGATCACCAGCTGGTGGCGGATATCCAGGCTGGAAACCGGCTCGTCGAGGAACAGGAAGCGGGCGCGGCCCTCGTAGACCGGCGCCCAGACCTGGCAGAGTACGCGGGCGAGCTGGACGCGCTGCTGCTCGCCGCCCGAAAGTTCCTGGTAGAGGCGGCCGGCAAAGCCGGCGAGATCGACACGCTCGAGCGCGCGCCGGGGCAGGTCGCTGCGTTCGCGCTCGGAAACACCGGAGAGCCCACCGACGAGGCCGAGCCGAACGATCTCATGCACGGTGAAGGGAAAGGACAGGCTGGTTGCCTGCGGCAGCACGGCCCTGATCGCGGCCGCTTCCGGCGGCTTGAGCGACGATACCTCGCGGCCGTTGATGGTGATCTGTCCGCGATAGGCGAGATCGCCGGAGAGCGCGCGCAGCATTGTGGTCTTGCCGGAGCCGTTCGGCCCGACGATCGCGGTGACCTCGCCGGCCCTGGCCGCCAGGTCGACGTTGGAGACGATCGGCCGTCCGCCGAGCGAAACCGCAAGCTGCCTGGCCTCGATCATCGCATCCTCAAAGGTCGATCACGCCCCGGTTGCGCAGCAGCACCCAAAGGAAGAACGGGGCGCCGGCGACGGCGGTGACGATGCCGATCGGCAGTTCGGCCGGCGCCACGATGGTTCGGGCGACGGCGTCGGCGGCCAGCAGCAGGATCGCGCCCAGCAGTGCGGAGGCCGGCAGCAGGTAGCGGTTGTCCGGGCCGATCGCCAGGCGCAGCAGGTGCGGCACGACGATGCCCACGAAGGCGATGGCGCCGCTGACGGCAACGGATGCCCCGACCATCGCGGAAACGGCTATGATAGCGACATATTTCAGCCTCTGAACGGGGATGCCGAGATGGCCGGCCGTCGCCTCGCCCAGCGCCATGGCGTTGAGGCCGCGCGCTATGAAGGGCGTGGTGGCTATGCCGAGCGCGATCACCGGGCCTACCGCGGCGATCTTTGACCATGTCGCCCCGGCCAGCGAGCCGAGCTGCCAGAATGTCAGGTCGCGCAGCTGGCGGTCGTCCGCGACGAAGATAAGAACGCCGGTGAGAGCCATCGCCAGCGCGGCCAGGGCGATGCCGGCCAAGAGCATGGTGGCGACGGAGGTTCGCCCGTGGCGCGTGGCGACGCGATAGAGCAGCAGCGTCGTGGCCAGCCCGCCGACAAACGCCGTCAGCGGCAAGGACAGAGGACCAAGCAAGTCGGTGACCGGCGCCAGCGCGCCCTGGCCGAGCACGATGATAGAAACGGCGCCGAGACTTGCCCCTGCCGAGACTCCGACAAGGCCAGGGTCGGCCAACGGATTGCGGAACAGGCCCTGCATCACCGCTCCCGAGACCGCGAGCCCGGCGCCGACGAGGATGCCGAGCAGGATGCGCGGCAGCCTGACCTCGTAAATGATGATGCTGTCGCGCAGGGCGAGCGCGTTGGGCTGCGGCGTAGCCGCGAACCATTGGCGCAATACGGTGAGCGCGGACGCGTCCGATGCGCCCGAGGCCAGGCTGATCAGGACGGTTGCGGCAAGCGCGGCGCAAAGCGCGGCGCTGGCCAGGCGCGCACGGCCGCCGCGGTCGCCGGCTGCCGGCGCTCGCATCTTATCGGCCGGACGCTCAGCTGCGCGGAGTGTTGCAGGCTGGTCGGTCAGTTCGCGATCCTGTCGCCATAAAGAGCCGTCGCGAGATCGCGGATGGCGTCGGCGGTGCGCGGCCCGAAGCCGAGCAGGTAGCTCGCGTCCATATGGATCAGCCGGCGCGCCTGGCCGGCGGGGGTCGAGGCGATCGCCGGCAGAGCGAAGAGTTCGTCAGCCACCACACTGTGATCGCCGCCGCGGTCCATCATCAGGATGATGTCGGGACGGGCGCCGATGGCTGCCTCGTCGGAAAGCTGTTTGTAGCCGGCAAAGCCTTCCACGGCGTTGACCGCGCCTGCCAGCTTGATGATGCCCTCTGCGGCCGTTCCGCTGCCGGCGGCCATCAGCTTGCCGCCCTGCAGCGACAGAACGAACAGCACGCGCTGGCGCTCGGCCATCCCGGCTGTCAGGCTCTCCGCCGCCTGCAATTGCGCGTCGACCTTGGCCGCGAGCTGGTCCGCCGCGGCGTCGGCGCCTAGCGCCTTTCCGACCACATGGATCTTGGCGAGGATGCCTTTGTGATCGAAGGATTCCGGTACCTCGACATAAGGGACGCTCGCCTTCTTCAGCACGTCTACGGCCTCGCGCGGCCCGCTGCCATGCAGGGCGAGAATGGCGGTGGGGTTCACCGACAGCACGCCCTCCGGCGACAGTGCCCGCATATAGCCGACATCGGGCAGGGCGAGAGCCGCCTGCGGGTAGACGCTGGTGGAATCGCGCGCCACCAGTTTGTCCTGTTCGCCGAGCGCGTAGACGATCTCGGTGATCGAGCCGCCGATCGCGACGACGCGCGAGGGGTCCGGAAAGACGGCCACGTCATCGGTCGCGCTGGCCATGACGGGCACGCAGACCAGGGCTAGAGCGGCGGCGCCGATTCGGGCCATTGTTGAAAGCATGGAAGGCAACCTCATGCGACCGTGGAAAGCCTCGGCAGACCTTCGGCGAGCCCGCGCCAGTCGCCGCGTTCCTCCTCGCCTTCGTGGCGCTTGCCGAAGAACTGAATGAACATTTCGCCGGCGGCGTCGTAGACTTCGACCGACGTCACGTGACCGTCCTTGGTCGGCTTGCGCACGGCCCAGGCTTCGGCCACATGGTCGAGACGCAGGTGGAGGTGGAAGGTCTCGTCGAACACGTTGATCCAGGGGCCCATGGGCCGGATGTCGTGAATCGGGCCCGAGTGAATCTGGATACAGCCGCGATTGCCGACGAAGCACATGATCGGCGCGCCGCTCGCGGCGGCGCCGATCATGAGCGCCGCTACGGCCTCCGCGTCGAGCCGCCACGCGTAGTCGGCGCCGACCATGCGAATCGCCTGCCGGCGGGTGAGCTTCAGCGCCTTCAGCATGCCGAAGAACTCGTGGACGTCCGTCATCCGGCTCCACCTGTCGCGCAGCTCCTCAACGCCGGCTCCCGGAGCCTCGGCTTCGCCGGTCGGGCTGTTCTGCGTGATGTCGATCAGCGGGGTCTGGTCGCGCGCGGCCAGACCATCGACGAGGCTGCGATAGGCGGACAGGTCCGAAGCCGGCCGCAGATGCACCTTGTGGACCGCTTCGCCTGACGCGTCGAAGAACTGCAGGCTGCGCCGAATCTCGTCGCCGTCCCGCTTCTCGACGGCAAATCCATGCGCCCAGACCTTCGGGAAAATACGTAGGTCGACCTGCTCGCCCAGCACGATCGCCGAATGCTCGCCCGGGGTTACGTTCTCGTAGACGCCGATCTTCTCATGCACAGCGCTCTCGTTGCGCGTGAGCGCCATGACCTCGCCCACCGCTCCAAGGCCGAGCAGGATCTCGTTGACGCGCGGCTCGATGCGCAGGACGCCCTCGCCGCAATGGGCGGCAACCAGTTCGGCCTCCGAGATGCACAGTTCGCGCGCGAGATCGCGTTCGCGCGTCTTGGGGTTGTCCGCACGCGAACGTCTGATCTCGGAAGGGGAGGGCTTTACCCGCTGATCCATGTCACTGCCGCTCCGTGTTGCACGCATGCACCATGTTGCTCTCACCCTCTCCGTCGCACGTACACATTGTTGACTCCAATTATCATGTTTTATAACCGGTGCAATACCGGAGTGCATTACTCCGGTTATTTCGATGGCAAGGCCGGTCGAAAGCCAGCGGTCCGTCTTAGGGATCAAGCCAGCGGGGCGATTGGGAAATGGAGCGGGCTATGGATATGGGGACGGACAGGCAGGACCGGCAGGTCGGCGGGGACGGAGGGGTGCGCCCGGTGACGATCGTCGCCGCACTGCTTGGCGGTGTGGCGCTCGCGGCGCTCAGCGCCGGCATGGCGCAGGCGCAGCAGATCCTGCCGCCCAACGGCATCGTGTCCGGACAGACAGAGGAGGTCGATGCGCAAGCCCAAGAGCAGACCGTCAGCCAGGACGGCAATACGACGGTGCTCGACGAGATCCTGGTATCGAGCCGTACCGGCCAGACCGCGATCGAAAGCCTGGCGTCCACCAGCCATGTCGACCAGCAGCAGCTGGAGCGCCGCATGGCGACCACGCCGCAGGACGTGCTGTTCGGCGTACCGGGCGTGGCGATGCAGTCGGATGCCAACCGCACTGCGGCCAGCGTCAACATCCGCGGCCTGCAGGATTTCGGCCGCGTCGCGGTGATCGTCGACGGCGCGCGGCAGAACTTCCAGCGTTCCGGCCACGGCACACAGTCGATGTTCTGGATCGACCCGGAACTGCTGCAGTCGGTCGACGTCATACGCGGACCGGTCGCCAACACCTACGGCTCCGGAGCGATCGGCGGCGTCGTCTTCTACGAGACGAAGGACGCCTACGACTTCCTGCGGCCCGGCGAGACCTGGG
>JAEUMA010000723.1 GCA_016793565.1 Rhizobiaceae bacterium | reverse complement strand
CGTTCGAGACGGCGGCGACCTGGGCGAATGCCTGCGGTGCCTTCGCGGTTTCGCGGCTGCTATGCTCGCCCGAGAGCCCGACCTTCGCTGAATTGCGATTCTTCCTTGATCACGGCAGCGCGCACCATGCGCTGCGCAAGGATCCCGCCCTCAATCACGTCCACTGGGCGACCACCCGCCGCGCGGGCGACATTCCGCTGCTGATGGCATTGGCCTGCGACCACCGGCTTCAACTCGAACAGGCCGCCGACCGTCTCGGTGTGCCGCGCGCGCGCATCGGGGAATTCAAGCGGCTGGCGGTGCGGGCCGCCGCCAAAGTCGCGGGCGGGCGGCCGGGCTACGGCATGCTGCTCGACGAGAAATACGGTCGCGAAGCCCTTTTCGATGCCGCTGGGCAGGGATTTTCATGGATCGGCCGTCCCGTCGAGCTTCCAGGTTCGCGGCCGCTCCGCTTCGAACACAGCCAGGACATGGGCTCGCAATTGATCGAATGGCCGCTGGCGCATACCATCAAGTGCTTGGCTTTCTACCACCCGGACGACCCCGATGCGCTGAAGACTCAGCAGCAGGAGAAGCTGGTTGCGCTGTTCGACGCTGCGCGCAAGGTCGGGCGCGAACTGCTGGTCGAGATCATCGCCGGAAAGCACGGAGCGCTCGAGGACTACACCGTTTCCCGCGTGCTGGAGGAACTTTACGCGCTGGGCATTCGTCCAGACTGGTGGAAGCTAGAACCGCAGACGTCGGAGACCGCGTGGCGGCGGGTAGAGGCGGTTATCCAGGCGCATGATCCCTGGTGCCGTGGCGTCGTGCTGCTCGGTCTCGAAGCGCCGATCGAGGAGCTCGAAAAGGCCTTCGCGGCGACCGCCGGCATCGACGTCGTCAAGGGCTTCGCGGTCGGGCGCTCCATCTTCGCTGATGCCGCCGAAGCCTGGCTGGCCGGCATGATCGGCGACGAGGCGGCGGTGGAGGACATGGCGCGGCGCTTTTCCACGCTCACCGAGGCGTGGATGGCGCGGCGCGACAGGAAGGCCGCTTAGGACGCAGTGGGGAGAATCGAGATGGGCAAGACCGTGCGATTGACGATGGCGCAGGCGCTGGCGCGCTTCCTGACGCGTCAGATGACCGAGGTCGACGGCGAGCGCATGCCGCTCTTCGGCGGCGTGTGGGCGATCTTCGGCCACGGCAACGTCGCGGGCATGGGCGAGGCGCTCTATCAGGTACGGCAGGAACTGCCGACCTTTCGTGCGCACAACGAGCAGGGCATGGCGCATGCCGCCGTCGCCTATGCCAAGGCGAATTTCCGCCGGCGCGTGATGGCAGCCACCACGTCGATCGGTCCGGGCGCGCTCAACATGGTCACGGCGGCGGGCCTCGCCCATGTCAACCGCCTGCCGGTCCTTTTCCTGCCGGGCGACGTCTTTGCCAACCGCGTGCCCGATCCGGTCCTGCAGCAGACCGAGGATTTCGGCGACGGCACGGCTTCGGTCAACGATTGCTTCCGCCCGGTCTCGCGCTATTTCGACCGCATCGTCAGGCCCGAGCAGATCGTCCCGGCGCTTCATCGCGCCATGCAGGTGCTGACCGATCCGGCCGAGTGCGGACCGGTGACGCTGTCGCTGTGCCAGGACGTCCAGGCCGAGGCCTACGACTATCCCGAGGCGTTCTTTGCCGAGCGCCTTTGGGTGCCGCGCCGCATCCGGCCGGACGCGTCGGAGCTGGCGGCGGCCGTCGCCCGGCTCAAATCGGCCAAGAAGCCTTTCATCATTTCGGGCGGCGGCACGCTCTATTCCGGCGCCAGCGCGGCGCTCGGGGCCTTCGCCGAAGCGCATGGCGTACCGGTCGGCGAGACGCAGGCCGGCAAATCCTCGCTGCCGGACGGCCATCCGTTCAATATGGGCTCCATCGGTGTCACTGGGACGTCGGCGGCCAACCGCCTGGCCGAGGAGGCCGATGTCGTGCTGGCCGTCGGCACGCGCATGCAGGACTTCACCACCGGCTCCTGGGCGCTGTTCAAGAACGATGAGCGGCTGACGATCGGGCTCAATGTCCAGCCTTTTGACGCGGGCAAGCACCGCGCCCTGCCGCTGGTCGCCGATGCCGGCGTGGGACTGGCCGAGTTGGGTGCCGCTCTGGGCGGCTGGAGGGCGCCGAAGAGCTGGACGGCCGCCGCCGCCAAGGGCAAGGCCGCATGGAAGAGGGATGCCGCCGCCGCGACCGGCGCAACGAACGCCGCGCTGCCTTCCGACGCGCAAGTGATCGGCGCTGTCCAGCGAGCGCTGGGTAACGAGGTTACCCTGGTATGCGCGTCGGGAGGGCTGCCGGGCGAACTGCACAAGCTTTGGGAAGCGGGGGCTGCCGGCTCCTACCATCTCGAATACGGCTTCTCGACCATGGGCTACGAGATTGCCGGCGGTCTCGGCGTCAAGCTGGCCAAGCCGGGCAGAGAGGTGGTCGTGATGGTTGGCGACGGGTCCTACCTGATGCTGAATTCGGAGATCGCGACCTCGGTGATGCTCGGGCTGAAGCTGATCGTCGTCGTGCTCGACAATGGCGGTTTCGGCTGCATCAACCGGCTGCAGATGGCCACCGGCGGCGCCAACTTCAACAATCTGCTCAAGGATGCCCGCCACGAAACGCTGCCGGTGGTAGACTTCGCAGCGCACGCGGCTGCGATGGGCGCTAAGGCGGTAAAAGTCCAGTCGATTGCGGATCTGGAAGCGGCGCTGAAGGAGGCGCGTGCCAGCGAACGAACCAGCGTCGTCGTCATCGACACCGACCCGCTGATCTCAACGGCGGCTGGCGGCCACTGGTGGGACGTGGCCGTGCCGGAAGTCAGTTCGCGCAAGCAGGTGCGAGCTGCGCGCAAGGCCTACGAAAAGGCGCGCACCCTGCAGCGCGTAGATTGAACCGCCGAGCGCCGAGGCTCTTGACGAAGCGGCCCAGGCTGGCGACCGTGCGTTATCGGGAGGTAGCGTCCGCGTGAAATTTCTGGAAACCGACCATCCGTTCTTCCGGCCGCTGTGGATCAGGGTGGTCGTGGTGGGCTTCTGCGTAGCCTGGGCGGCCTTCGAGTTCTATGGCGGCTCCAGCTTCTGGGGCATGCTCTTCCTGGCCATGGGCGGCATCTCTTTCCACGGCTTCTTCATTGCCTTCGATCCCGACGGCAAGAAGAAGCCACAGGCCAGCCATCCCGAACCGACGGCGGACAAAGGAAAGCCGGACCATGACTGATCTTCTAGTAAAGCCGCGTGGCGACACCGGCCGCGTCACCCATGTCACGCCGGCAAGCGCGGGCTGGACCTATGTCGGCTTCGACCTCTTCCGGCTGAAGGCCGGCGACGAGGTGTCGGATCTTCGCTCCGATCGCGAGACCTGCCTGGTCCTGATTGCAGG
>JAEUMA010000704.1 GCA_016793565.1 Rhizobiaceae bacterium | reverse complement strand
CAGCTTCCGCGCCCGCTCCGTGGTGCCCGACGTTCGACGACTGCGAGACCTTTTCGGCAACTTCCCCCCCTCCGCCTCGCTGTGCTCGGCACCTCCCCCCCGCTTCGCAGGGTGGAGGATAGGCGCCGCGTGCGATGGCAGCCCATCCTCCACCTCACGAAGTGGGGGGGAGGTGTCGAGGGCCTTTGGGGCCCGAGACGGAGGGGGGGAGTTGTTCATTCGACGATCGGTGTTGTTGATTGGACCAGTTATCTCGGTGGATCTCAAAAATCCGTCGGGGCGCCGCCTTCGGCCTTGCGCTTGTCGACGAAGGCGTTGAGCTCCTCGCGGATAGCCGGGTCCATGTAGGGCTCCTCGTAGCTCGCCAGCCGCTCCTTCCAGACGCGGTTGGCCTTTTCCAGCGCCGTCGGCGATCCGGCCTCGGTCCAGGTCTCGAAATTGCGCCAGTCGGACAGGATCGGCGAGTAGAACGCCGTCTTGTAGCGCTCCTGCGTGTGCGGCGTGCCGAAGAAATGGCCGCCCGGCCCGACGTCGCGGATAGCATCGACGGCCAGTGCCTCCTGCGACAGATCGAGCGGCGTCAAGAACTCCGCCACCATCTGGAGCAGGTCGATGTCGAGGATCATCTTCTCGTAGGAACAGCGCAGTCCGCCTTCCAGCCAGCCGGCCGCGTGGAGGATGAAGTTCGCGCCGCCAGTGATCGCGCCCCACAGCGAGAACACGCTCTCGTAGGCGGCCTGCGCGTCGATGGTGTTGGCCGCGCAGACGTTGGAGGTGCGGTAGGGAATGTTATAGCGGCGCGCGAGTTGGCCGCCGACTAGCTGTGCCTTCATGTATTCCGGCGTGCCGAAGGCGGGTGCGCCCGACTTCATGTCGACGTTGGAGGTGAAGCCGCCATAGCCGACCGGCGCGCCCTTGCGCACCATCTGCGTGAAGGCGAGGCCGGAAAGCGCCTCGGCGTTCTGCTGGACCAGCGCGCCGGCGATAGTGACCGGCGCCATCGCGCCCGACAGCGTGAAGGGCGTGACGATGACCACCTGGCCTGCCGAGGACATCTGGATGATGCCTTCCATCATCGGCACGTCGAGCTTCAGCGGCGAGTTGGTGTTGATGATAGTGTAGACCGACGGCTCGGCCAGCAGCTGCTCATGGCTGATGCCGCGCGCGATGCGGGTGATCTCGATGCCGTCGACATTGCGCTCCTTGCCGAGCGAGTAGATGTGAAAGCCCTTGTCGGTCAGCGTGGCAAGGTCACGAATGCATTCCAGGTGGCGGATCGAGGGATGGATGTCGACCGGCTCGACGGGATAGCCGCCGGTCGTCATGATGATGTTGTGCATCTGCGCCAGGCGCAGGAAGTTGCGAAAATCCTTCTGATTGCCCGGGCGCCGGCCTTCGTCCAGGTCGGAGCAGTTCGGCGCCGATGCCATCTGCGAGAAGACGAGGTTGTCGCCGCCGAAGCGCACGTTGTGGGCAGGATTGCGGGCGTGCAGCGTGAACTGCGACGGCGCATGCGCGATGAGCTCGAGGATCATGTCGGCGTCGAAGCGCACACGCTCGGAACCCTCGCGCACGTCCGCGCCGTGCTCCTTCATGATCCTGCGCGCGCCTTCGTGCAGCACGTCGACGCCGATTTCCTTCAGCACGCGCAGCGAGGCGAGATGAATCGATTCCAGTTCGTCGTCGGAGACGAGCTGCGTCGGCCTGAACGGGACCCTGAGCTGGCGGAACGGCGGCTGCTCGAAAGCCGCCGAGCCGCCGGCCCGCTTTCCCGCCCGGCCGCCGCGTCGCGCGCGATCGGCTGCCGGCGGCTGTTCTAACGCTGCGTTCATGCCAACAATCCTCACCGACCCATGGTGGGCCTTTTGCCTATATCGGCCCTTCGGATCGAGCGGGATGCCGGGGCGGCGACCCTTTGGGCGAGGGATGCGACATGGCGCCGCCATCGGGTCAGCCTGCCGAAACCTTTGGGCCTGGCGGCGGACCGCTTGCCAACCGGCCCATTCTCTGGTGTCCGTCCGCCATGAACGGACCTCGAACCATTATGCGCGCAGAATGTGCTGCGGCCAGGCGCATTCCTGCCGTGCGGGCAAGGTCTTTGCCGTGAGTTCGGAAATGCCGTCCTCCCCTCAGATGCGGCCCGCGCCCGCCATGCTCGCCGCGGTTATGGCGGCGCTCGCTGCCTTCGGCGCCGCGCAGGGCCTGACCTATCCGCTGTTGACCATCCTGATGCAGAAGCAAGCGTTATCGCCGTCGCTGATCGGCCTTTCCACCGCCATGACGCCGCTGGGGCTGATCCTGTCGGCATCGCTGGTGCCGGCCGCGGTGCGCCTGTTCGGCGCGCGCGGGCTAGCCGTCGCCGCCGCACTGGCCGCGGCCGTCTGCTTCATTGCCATCGGCTATCTGCAGAACTGGGTCGCCTGGTTCCTTATGCGTCTTATCCTCGGCTTCGTCGTGAACCCGCTCTACATCCTGGGCGAGGTCTGGGCGCTGGCCCTGTCGCCGCCGGAACGCCGAGGCCGCATGATGGGCGTGTTCAACACCCTGATGGGCGTCGGCTATGCGGCGGGTCCGCTCGCGCTTTGGCTGGTCGGAACCGAAGGCTGGCCGCCATTCCTGATCGGTGTCGCCGGCTTCACCGGCTGCGCCGTCGTGCTGGCGCTGGCGTCGCGGGGCCTGCCCGGGTTCGAGGACGACGGAGGCGAACGTCTGAGCTTCGCGTGGTTCCTCGCCGCGGCGCCGGCCCTTGTCGCGGCGGTCGCCGTCGCCGCGGCGAGCCAGCAGAGCCTCTATTCGCTGATACCGGTCTTCGGCTCGGCCTACGGGCTTTCCGAGGGAGCGCTTGCGGCTCTGGTCACCGCGCTTTCGGTGGGCAACATCGTGTTGCAGACGCCGCTCGGGCTGGCCGCCGAGCGCCTCGGCGGGCGCACTATGATCATCGTCTGTGCCGTCCTTGTTTCGCTATGCGCGCTGCTGATGCCGCTGCTGATCGGCGGCATGGGCATCTGGCCGCTGCTGGTCGTGATGGGAGGCGTCGGCTACGGCGTCTACACCATGGCGCTGGTCGAGCTCGGCGAGCGCTTTCGTGGCAGTGCGCTGGTTACCGGAAACGCCGCCTTCGCCGTGATGTGGGGAGCAGGCGGCATCGTCGGGCCGCCCGGTACGGGGCTTGTGATGGAATGGCTGGGGCCGATCGGTCTTCCGGGATTGATCGCGGCGCAGTCCCTGCTGCTCGTCGCCTTCGCGGTCCTGCGTGCGCGCCGCCGGGCCGGCGCGCCTTGAACCTTCGCGTCTCTGTCGGTAAAAATACCGGCATGGACGCGCCCGCCCGCCACGCTTCCTCAGCCAGCGCCACCTCGACACCGTCGCGGCGGACGCTGCACGCCGAGATGCTGCGGCTGTGCGCCCGCATAGGCTATTCGCCGCCCGCAGCCTGTTGAAAGCGAGCCCCGGCATACTGCCGGATCGATTCAACAGGAGACATCAACCCCATGAGCTATCAGAATTATTCGCTGAAGCAGCTGCAGGCTATCGACGCCGAGCATCATCTCCATCCTTTCACCGATCACAAGGATCTGCGGCAGGCGGGCACGCGCGTCATCGTTCGCGCCGACGGCCCTTTCATCTACGATTCCGAGGGCAACGAGATCCTCGACGGGATGGCGGGCCTGTGGTGCGTGGCGGTCGGCTACGGGCGCGAGGAACTCGCCAGGGCGGCCTACGAGCAAATGAAGGAGCTGCCCTACTACAACTCCTTCTTCCGCTGTTCGACGCCAACGCCGACCCTGCTGGCCGCCCGTCTGGCGGAAATCGCGCCGAAGGGCCTCGACCAGGTCTTCTTCGGATCTTCCGGTTCGGAGGCTAACGACACGGCGCTTCGCCTCGTTCGCCGCTACTGGCAACTCGAGGGGAAGCCCGAGAAGAACCGGATCATCTCGCGCCGGACCGCGTATCACGGTTCCACGATTGCCGGTGCATCGCTCGGCGGCATGAGCGGCATGCACGACCAGCTCGGCGGCGCCGTTCCGAACATCGTTCACGTCATGCCGCCCTACGCCTACGAACTCGCCAATGAAGGGGAAAGCGACCACGATTTCGGCCTGCGCGCGGCGAAGGCGGTGGAGGATGCGATCCTGGAGGCGGGCGCTGACAAGGTCGCCGCCTTCATCGGCGAGCCGATCCAAGGGGCCGGCGGCGTGCGCATTCCGCCCGCCAGCTACTGGCCGGAAATCCAGCGCATCTGCCGCAAGTACGACGTGTTGCTGATGCTCGACGAGGTGATTACCGGCTATGGCCGCACCGGCGAGTGGTTCGCCGCCCAGTCCTACGGCATCGAACCGGACACCATCACTACCGCGAAGGCGCTGACGTCCGGCTACCAGCCCCTGTCGGCGCTGCTGGTGGGCGAACGGGTGGCCTCGACCATCGTAGAGAAGGGCGGAGAATTCTATCACGGCTACACCTATTCCGGGCATCCCGTAGCCTGCGCGGTGGCGCTCAAGAACCTCGAGATTATCGAGCGGGAGGGGCTGATCGAGCGGGTGCGCGACGACACCGGGCCGTATCTCGCCGAGGCATTGCGGGCTGCCGTCGGAGATCATCCGCTGGTCGGCGAGGTGCGGGGGTTCGGGCTGCTCGGTGCGATCGAGATCGTCAAGGACAAGGCCACGCGGGAACGTTTCCAGCCGGCGGGCAGCGCGGCCGTCGTCGTGCGCGATCATGCCGTGGCGAACGGACTGATGATCCGCGCGACCGGCGACACCATGATCATGTCGCCGCCGCTGATCTGGACGCGCGCCACCATCGACCTTGCCTGCGGGCGGCTGAAGAAGGCGCTCGACCTCGCGGCCCGCGACCTGGGCGCCTGAGCTTCGATCAACTTTCGCCCGGCGCGCGCCCGCGCCGGGCGATCCCACGAAAGCCCGGAGGCGACCATGACCGCCAAGCCGATAGTCCCGCTGGTCGAATACGAGGAGGCCGGGCCAGAGGTTCGTGCCGTCTATGATGACATCATGCGCACGCGCAATACCGACTGGATCAACAATTTCTGGAAGGTTCTCGCGCACGACCCGGCGCTGCTCAAGCGCACCTGGG
>JAEUMA010000654.1 GCA_016793565.1 Rhizobiaceae bacterium | reverse complement strand
GGGGCCTACCGGCGATCCCAACCGCTTGCGTGGCATGATAGCTACGAAAGGTCAGTTCGAGATCAACCCGCGCTGGGATTTCGGTTGGCAGGGCCTGCTGCAGAGCGACAAGAACTTTTCGAGGACGTACAATATCGAGGGGTACGCGGACTATGTGTACCGCTCCGAGATTTACCTGGTCGGCCTGAACGACCGTAATTATTTCGACCTGCGCGCCATGGATTTCCAGGTGCAGGAAGAGGTGTTGGACAACAATCCGGAGGCGATCAACGCCGAACAGGGCATGGCCCTGCCCTCTTTCGACTACTCCTACTATCCCGACGAGCCGGTAGCCGGCGGCGAGCTGAAGATCGACGTCAATTCGCGCATGATTCACCGCTACACCGAGGACGACGATCTCACGGTGCCGATCATCCCTGGCCTGGAAGGCGACACCGGCCGCCTGACCGCCGAGGGAGAGTGGAAGCGCACGATCGTTACGGACAGCGGCTTCGTGCTTACGCCGCTTTTCCATCTGCAGGGCGACAGCACCTTTGCGGACATCTCCCAGCAGTCCGACAGCAGCATCAGCACGATGGCTCAGCTGCTGGACGTAGCCAGCGATATCCGCTCCGCCTATTATCGTTTCATGGCGACCGCCGGCCTGGAACTGCGCTGGCCGGTTCTGTTCTCCTCGACCAGCTCCAGCCACGTTCTGGAACCCGTCGCCCAAGTGTTCGCGCGTCCGAACGAGCGCTATGCCAATGGGCTCGGCATTCCGAACGAAGACGCGCAAAGCTTCGTGTTCGATGCCTCGACCCTGTTCGAGCGCGACAAGTTCTCCGGCTACGACCGTATCGAAGGCGGCACCCGCGCCAATCTCGGGCTCCGCTATACGAGCAGCTTCGCCAATGGCTGGAGCAGCAACGCCATCGTCGGCCAGTCTTACCAGCTTGCCGGGCGCAATTCGTTCGATTCGCCGGACCTCGCCAATATCGGCGTCGAGTCCGGGTTGGAGACCGCGACCTCCGACTATGTCGGCCTGGTCGGCTTTGCCACGCCCTTCGGCCTGTCGGCTTCCGCCAGCGCGCGTTTCGACGAGCAGACTTTCGAAGTGCGGCGCACGGAGATGAAGGCTGGCTTCAACACGCAGGCGATCGCGCTTTCGGCGCGCTATGCCTTCATCGATGCGCAGCCCCTCTACGGCTATGCGCAGGACCGACAGGAAGTGAGCGGCGGCGCATCCGCGCGCTTCAACGAGAACTGGCGCGTTTTCGCCAGCGGCACCTACGACCTCGAGGAAAACGCGATGGTGCGCAGTGCGCTCGGCTTCGGCTACGACGACGAGTGCTTCTCCTATCTCCTTTCGATGGCCGAGACGCGCAACGCCACGACCGACGAGACGGAACGAAGCTTCGGTTTCAATATCTCTTTGCGTACGATCGGCGATTTCGGATCGACCAGCGCTGCCTTCGGGCAGTAGATGTCTGCATTCCGACATCGTTTTGCCGTATAGAGACGGCAGTCAGCAATCCGGTGAAAACGTAATCTGGTGGGCATGATCGAGACCGCCGACATGAAGAAAACCCTGATATCGGCAAGCGTCGCGGCGTTCATGGCGGTGGCGGCCGTCGGTGTTGTGGGCCCGGTAGTGCCCGCGCAGGCGAGCGACATCCGCTATGTGGTGAACGGAACGCCTGTCACGAGCTACGACATCCAGCGGCGCGCCGCCTTCCTTCGGTTGCAGAAGCGCAAGGGCGACCTCAACCAGATGGCCGACGACGAGATGATCAACCAGACGCTTCGCAATGCCGAGGCGAAGCGGCTCGGCGTCCGCATCACAGATCAGGCCGTCGACGAGGCTTATGCACGGTTTGTCAAATCCAACAAGCTGACGAATGCGCAGATGGACCAGATCCTCCAGCAGTCGGGCGTGACGAAATCGCATTTCAAGGAATTCATCCGATCCCAGATGGCCTGGGGCCAGGCCATGAACATGCGCAGCCGCAGCGCTGGCGGCAGCACAGGCGGCACCGCGCTCAACGAGCGCGACATGGTGCGCAAGATGCTGGAAAAAGGCGAAGGCAAGCCGACGGCGACGGAATATATGCTCCAGCAGGTGATCTTCGTGGTACCGAACAGCGAGCGCGGCGCCATCATGGGCAAGCGCAAGCGCGAGGCTGAGGCCATGCGCAGCCGTTTTTCGGGGTGCGCCAAGACCAAGGAATTCGCCAAGGGTCTGGTGGACGTCACCGTGCGAGACCTCGGCCGTTTCCTGGCCATGGAACTGCCGTCCGACTGGGCGGACCAGGTCAAGCAGACCAAAGTTGGCGGGGCCACCAGCATCCGTGAAACCGATCGTGGCGTCGAGTTCATAGGCGTGTGCAGCACGCGCGAGGTTTCTGACGACAAGGTCGCCAAGATGATGTTCCAGAGCCAGGAAGCCGACTCCAAGGACGACGGGTCCGAGGCGTTGAGCAAGAAATATACCGACGAATTGCGGGCGAAGGCCGAGATCGTCAAGCGCTAGAGCCGGTTCGCGCGATGGCTGCCAGCCTCGACGGCCTGCCGCCTTTGCGCGACGTGATCGAGCGATTCGGCCTGCAGGCCAAAAAGGCGCTCGGCCAGAACTTTCTCCTCGACCTCAATCTGACCGGAAAGGTCGCTCGCGCGGCCGGCCCGCTGCACGAGCACACCGTCATTGAGGTCGGTCCCGGTCCGGGCGGGCTGACAAGAGCTCTGCTGATGCAAGGAGCAAAACGCGTCGTCGCCGTCGAACGCGACGAACGCTGCCTGCCGGCGCTGGTGGAAGTGTCGGCGCATTACCCGGGGCGGCTCGAAGTCTTGTCGGGCGATGCCCTGAAGACCGACTTCTCGGCGTTGGCGGAGGGCCCGACCAAGATCGTCGCCAATCTGCCCTACAACATCGGCACTGAATTGCTGGTGCGCTGGCTGACCACGCCGAACTGGCCGCCCTTCTACGATTCGATGACCCTAATGTTCCAGCGCGAGGTCGCCGAGCGCATTGTGGCGAGCCCGCAGGATGACGCCTATGGCCGTCTCGGCGTGCTGTCGGGCTGGCGCACCGAAGCGAAAATCGCCTTCGATCTGCCACCTCAGGCTTTCACGCCGCCGCCCAAGGTCCGTTCCTCCGTCGTGCATCTCGTTCCGAGGGCTAAGCCGTTGCCCGTCGGAGTGGGGCGGCTCGGCCGCGTTACCGAGGCCGCTTTCGGCCAGCGGCGCAAGATGCTGCGCCAGAGCCTGAAAGCCGTCGGGGGCGAGGCGTTGCTGGCTGCGACGGGCATTGACGGCACAAGGCGTGCGGAAACGCTGAGCATCGCCGAATTCGTTGCCCTGGCTTCGGTTGGCGAGCCACGCGCCTGATGCTTCAGGCGCTGAGATCCTCGTCGAGCAGCTTGGAAACGAACTCGAACAGGCCGGGCCGGCGGTCGCGGCGCAGCCTCTCCGCTGTGACGATGGCTTTCACCGCCGCAAAAGCACGGTCGAGATCGTCATTGACGACGACATAGTCGTATTCGCGCCAGTGCTCGAGTTCGACGCGGGCATTCTGAAGCCGCGTGTCGATCGTCGAGGCTGAATCCTCTGCCCGGCGCTGGAGACGCACCTTCAGCTCGCGCATCGACGGCGGCAGAATGAAGATCGAGACGATATCGGCGCGCATCTTCTCGCTGAGCTGAACCGCGCCTTGCCAGTCGATGTCGAACAGCATGTCGCGCCCCTCGGCCATGGCACGCTCGGCAGGTTCGCGCGGTGTTCCATAATAGTTTCCGTGCACATAGGCCCATTCGAGCAGCGCCTCGGTATCGCGCAGCCGCTCGAAATCGCGTGTGGACATGAAATGGTAGTGCACGCCGTCGATCTCGCTGCCCCGTCGGGCCCGCGTCGTGACGGACACGGACAGTTCGAGCCCGGAGTCGCTTTCCAGGAGATTGCGCGCGATCGTCGACTTGCCCGCGCCCGATGGCGACGAAAGCACGAGCATCAGGCCGCGTCGGCGAATGCTTACGGAAGACGGCCCGACGCTCATGCGCTACTCCAGATTCTGGACCTGTTCGCGAAACTGATCGACGACCGACTTCAGCTCCAAACCGATTGCGGTCACCGAGGCGGCGTTCGACTTCGAGCAGAGCGTATTTGATTCGCGGTTGAATTCCTGCGCCAGAAAATCGAGCTTGCGGCCCACGCGCCCGCCTTCCGCCAGCAGCGAGCGGGCGGAAGCGACATGCGTCTTCAAGCGGTCGATCTCCTCGCGGATGTCCGCCTTGGTGGCCAGAAAAGCCGCTTCCATGTTCAGGCGCGCCTCGTCGAGCGCTGGGACGGCGTCCATCACCAGCCGCACCTGCTCGGCGATGCGGGCGCGGATCGCCGAAGGCTCGCGCGAGCCGTCAGCCTCCGCTCGCATCGTCAAAGCCTCGATGGCATCGACGTGTCCGGCCAAAAGTACGCCCAGGGCGGCACCTTCCGCGGCGCGAGCCTGCTCAAGTCCGGCGAGGCCGCGTTCCAGCAGGCCGAGAACGGTGGCGTCGTGGGCGGCGCGTTCGTCCTCGCTCTCCTGCGCTTCGGGCACCTCCAGAACGCCGCGCAACCCGAGCAGCCCGTCGGCCGTCGCGGGCGCCGCGCCGTACTGCTGTTGAAGCCGCTGCGCAAGTCCCGCGAGGTCGCGCAGAAACGCCTCGTTGACGACAGGCGGCATGGATAGCCCACCGCCTCTCCCCACAGTGAGGGACGCCTGGATATTGCCGCGCCCGAAGCGCTTCTGGATAGCCGCGCGCGACGGCTGCTCCAGCCGTTCAAGCCCGGGCGGCAACCGGAACCGAAGCTCAAGGCTCTTGCCATTGACGGACTTAAGCTCCCAGGCGATCGAAGTGCCCAGATGCTCACCGCCGGCTCGAGCAAAGCCGGTCATGCTCTGCAAGCTCATTGTCCGTACCGCCTTGGTCGGTGAGGTGAATTCACTCGGCGGCAGCGCCATCGGCCGGCGCGGCAGCGTCGTCGGCATCGGGCTGCGCGGCCGCCTTGGCGGCTGCTTCCGTCGCCTGCTTTTCGATCGCCCGCCAGCGCGCGACATTCTCATTGTGCTCGTCGAGCGTCGCGGCGAACACATGGCCACCGGTTCCATCTGCAACGAAATAGAGATCGTCCGTCACCGAAGGATTGGCGACCGCTTCGAGCGCTGCCCTGCCTGGATTGGCGATCGGCGTCGGCGGCAGGCCGTTGATGACATAGGTGTTGTACGCCGTCCGCTTTTCGATATCGGACTGCCGGATGGGCTGGTCGGCAGGCTTGCCCTTGCCGCCGTAGATTCCATAGATGATGGTCGGATCCGACTGCAGGCGCATGCCCTTGTTCAGCCGGTTGATGAAGACAGCGGCGACCCGCGACCGCTCGTCGCCGCGCGCAGTCTCCTTTTCCACGATGGAAGCCAACGTCACGAACTCGTTGATGTCGGCGAGCGGCAGGCCGTCGACGCGACGATCCCAAATGCTCTGCACGAGCTGGGTCTGGTCGGCCATCATCTTGTCGATGATCTGCTTGCGCGTTGCTCCGCGCGTGAAACGCTGGGTATCCGCAATCAGGCTTCCCTCGGGTGGAAGCTCGGCGGGCATATCGCCGGAAAGCGCTTCTTCGCCCGCGATGCGTTGAAAAGCCTGCTCCACCGTCAATCCTTCGGGGATTGTCAGCGAATAGAGAACGGACTTGCCGCTCTTCATGAGATCCATGATCTCATGCATCGAGGCGCCGACCTTGATCTCATACTCGCCGGCCTTGAAAGCGGAGTCGTTGCCGTAGGCCCGCACGCCTGCGCGGAAGATGCGTGCGTCCGCTATAAGGCCGCGCCGTTCCAGCTGCTCGGCGATTTCGGAAACGCCGCTGTTCGGGCGCACCATGAAGGTGGTGGTGGTGGCGTTCGGGCCCGGCCCTTCAAATTCGCGCTTACCGAAAAAAACGGCAGCGCCCGCGCCGAGCACGATGAGAATGATCAGCGAAAGCAGGAAGTTGAAGAACACCACGACCTGGCTTCGCGAGCGGCGCGAACGCTTCGGTGGGGGCGTGCCGAGTTCGGGACGCAGGGCCTCGCTGGCGGTCTTCGGCACGATCGGCGAGGCCGGCGCGGCGCGCCGTCCGAACTGATCCTTGTCGACAGGCTCGCTGCTCATACCGCTCGAAGCACTTTCCGTTCCTAATGACCCGCCGTCGCGACACTAAATCGGAATATGGCGAAATTCGCGACGCGCTCAGTCACCCATCGTAGCGCTGGAACACCAGCGATGCATTCGTACCGCCGAAGCCGAAAGAATTCGAAAGCGAGACGTCGATGCTTCGCTCCCTAGGCCGGTGCGGAACGAGATCAATCGCGGTCTCGCGCTCCGGATTGTCCAGATTGATGGTGGGCGGCGCAACATTGTCGCGAATCGCCAGGATCGAGAAAATGGCCTCGGCCGCACCCGCCGCACCCAGAAGGTGGCCGATGGCTGACTTCGTCGAAGACATCGAAACCTTCGAAGCGGCATTGCCGAGCAGCCGTTCGACCGCACCGAGCTCGATCGTATCGGCCATCGTGGAGGTGCCGTGGGCGTTGATGTAGTCGACATCGGCCGGAGTGAGCCCTGCCCGCTTGAGCGCCGCCGTCATACAGCGGAACGCACCGTCGCCGTCCTCGGCCGGCGCAGTGATATGGTAGGCGTCGCCGGTCAGGCCATAGCCCACCACTTCCGCGTATATCTTCGCGCCGCGGGCCTTGGCGTGCTCCAATTCCTCGAGCACGACCACGCCCGCGCCCTCGCCCATGACGAACCCGTCACGGTCGCGGTCGTAGGGACGAGACGCCGCCTGTGGCGTGTCGTTTCGTTCGGTCGACAAAGCACGGCAGGCTGCGAAGCCGGCCATGGAGAGCCTGGTCACGGGCGACTCCGCGCCGCCCGCCACCATCACATCGGCGTCGCCGAAGGCGACAAGCCGGGCGGCGTCGCCGATCGCGTGCGCGCCCGTCGAACAAGCCGTCACCACGGCGTGGTTCGGGCCCTTCAGTCCGTGACGGATGGATACCTGGCCTGAGACCAGATTGATGATGTTGCCGGGGATGAAGAAAGGACTGATCCGGCGCGGCCCGCGATCGCGCAGCAGAAGCGCGTTCTCGGCGATCCCGTCGATGCCACCGATGCCGGACCCGATCATCACGCCGGTCGCGCAGCGGTCTTCCTCGCTCTGCGGATGCCAGCCGGCATCCGCCAGAGCCTCGTCGGCCGCCACGATGCCGTAGAGGATGAAGTCGCTGATCTTGCGCAGTTCCTTCGGCTCGAGAAAAGCCTCCGGATTGAACGTGCCGTTGCTGCCGTCGCCGCGTGGGATGACGTGGGCGATCTTGCACGGCAGGTCTTCGACCTCGAAGGTCGCAATGCGGCTTGCCGCGCTCTTTCCGGTCAGAAGCTCACGCCAGCCATGCTCGACGCCGACGCCGAAAGGCGACAGCAGCCCCATGCCGGTGATGACGACACGCCGCATCACTCACGGCCTCCCGATGATGTGAAGCGGGAAAGGCTCAGGCCGCGGAGGCCTTGTCGATGTACTTCACGGCATCGCCGACGGTGAGGATGGTCTCGGCCGCATCATCCGGAATCTCGACGCCGAACTCTTCCTCGAAAGCCATGACCAGTTCCACCGTGTCCAGGCTGTCGGCGCCCAGGTCATCGATGAAGCTCGCCTGTTCGGTCACCTTGTCGGCGTCGACGCCGAGGTGTTCGACCACGATCTTCTTCACGCGCTCGGCGGTATCGCTCATTTGGGCATCCTCGTCAGAGTTGGTCGGACTTCGTTAGCGGCCCGATTGCCGCTAATCAAGTTGAAAGATTGCGTTATGCCGCCGCCGCGAAAGACATGAATTTGGGCGAGACCGGCAGGAGATTCGCGGCGGGATTACACGAAATCCGCCGCCCGTCCAAGATCCACGCACCAGTCCGGCGCTGGTCAGATCATCGCCATCCCACCATTCACGTGCAGCGTCTGACCGGTCACGTAGCCGGCTTGGTCGGAGGCGAGGTAGACACAGGCGGCGGCGATATCGCCCCCCACCCCCATGCGCTTCATGGGAATGGCGCCGAGGATCGTCTCCTTCTGCTTGTCATTGAGCTTCCCTGTCATCGCCGATTCGATGAAGCCCGGCGCCACGCAATTGACGGTGACGTTGCGTGTAGCGATCTCCTGCGCCAGCGACTTGCTGAAGCCGATCATCCCCGCCTTCGAAGCGCAGTAGTTGGCCTGCCCCGGGTTGCCAGTCACGCCCACGACGGAAGTGATGTTGATGATGCGCCCGTGCCGGCGACGCATCATCGGATGCGTCAGTTCGCGCGTCAGGCGGAAGACCGAGGTAAGGTTGACCTCGATCACGGCGTCCCAGTCCGCATCCGACATGCGCACGAACAGACCGTCGCGCGTGATGCCGGCGTTGTTGACCAGGATATCGACACCGGCGAGTTCCGCTTCCGCCTTCTGGCCTAGCGACTTGACGGCATCGCGGTCCGACAGGTCGGCGGGAAAGACATGGACACGCTCGGCAAGTTCGGAAGCCAGTGCATCCAGCTTCTCGACACGGGTCCCGTGCAGTCCGACGGTCGCCCCCTGAGCATGCAGCATTCGCGCAACGGCCTCGCCGATACCGCCGGTCGCGCCGGTCACCAGCGCCTTGCGCCCCGTCAGGTCAAACATCGCTTCTCCCCATGGTCGAGCAGAAAAATACCCTGTCTCGTCGATGCCACGCCATGCGGCCGAACTCAACGGCAGCCGAACTCAGGCCAAAGAAGCGGCAACCGCCTCGACGTCGGCAGGCGAATTGACCGCCTGGGTCTGGATATCCCGGTTGATTCGCTTCGCGAGCCCGGAAAGCACCTTGCCCGCCCCGATCTCGTAATGTGTCGTCACGCCGTTGGCGGCAAACCAGTCGACCGTCTCGCGCCAGCGCACCCTGCCCGTCACCTGTTCGACAAGGCGCGCACGGATCGCAACAGGATCGGTCAGCGGTTGAACGGAGACGTTGGCGATGACCGGGACGGCCGGAGGGTGCATGGCGACTTCCGCCAGCGCCTCCCGCATCGCGTCCGCCGCCGGCGCCATCAGCGCGGAATGGAACGGAGCGGAAACCGACAGCATGATGGCGCGCTTCGCGCCCTTCTCGGTGCACAGGCGCGCGGCATGCTCAACAGCAGCGGTGGCCCCCGAAATCACGATCTGCCCGCCGCCATTGTCGTTGGCGATCTGGCAGGCGGAACCGCGCCCGGCCTCGGCACAGGCGGCCTCTACGCTGTCCTGGTCCAGCCCCAAGATCGCCGCCATGGCGCCCTCGCCCACGGGCACCGCCGCCTGCATGGCGTTGCCGCGAATGCGCAGCAGCCTGGCCGTGTCGGCGATCGAGAACGTGCCCGCGGCCGCGAGCGCGGAGTATTCGCCGAGCGAATGCCCGGCGACATAGGCCACCTTTTCCTTGAGCGAGACGCCACGCGTTTCAAGAGCACGAATCGCCGCCAGCGACACCGCCATCAAGGCTGGCTGGGCGTTGGCCGTGAGGGTGAGTTCTTCGTCCGGCCCATCCCACATGATCGCCGAAAGCCGCTGCGCCAGCGCTTCATCCACTTCCTCGAAGACCCGGCGCGCCTCGGGGAAGGCGTCGGCCAGTTCCCGCCCCATTCCCACGACCTGACTTCCCTGGCCCGGAAAGGTGAATGCAACCGCCATGGCAGCGCTCCGTATTGGTGTGACGGCGTGAGTGGCGAAGGCGATAGACCGAGTCAAGGCCGAAACACCACACCTCGGGGCGGCGGTGCTTCAACTTCACGCACCCCCACAGCGCAGAGGTCTTCTCAATTTTGACACGCGCGCTAGTTTTTTTGACATTTCGATGACAATAGGATGACGCCCTCAGCGTCGATTGCCGGAGTATGAAAGAGTTGGGCGTACAGTTTGCGCGTGAGGCATCGGACGAACGGTCCCCGCGACCGGCGCGCGAACCGTTGAGGACGCTGGCCGCCGGCGCGCTCAAATCCCTCGTCGTTACTGTGCTTCTATCGGCTGTTCTGGTGTTCGGCGTCGAACTCGTGGCACGCGGCTCGCTGCAGTCGACGCTCGACTTCTTCCTTCAACCCTTCCGGCCGGCATGGACGACGATCGCGCTGTTTGCGCTGCTTGCCCTCGGCCTCGACGCTGTGTTCGGGCGTCCTCATCATGCGCAGCTGCTGATCGGTCCGCTCGTGCTGACGCTGGCGTGGATCTGTAGCCAAAAGGCCCGATATCTCGGTGACCCGCTCTACCCCACCGACTTTCTATATTCGCGGCAGATCATCGAACTTATGCCGCTGCTGGTGCGCGAGCGTCCGATTGCCGCGGTCGGCATCGTGCTGTCGCTGATCGCCATCGGCGCCGTGCTGGCGACCAGCTGGATATACTGGTCGCGCCGTGCCCGTAGGCTCTCCCTGCATGGACGGCTGGTAAGGCTGGCCGTCGCGGTGCCGGCGCTGGCCTTTTTCGTCTCGATCATGGACTACGCGACGTTTTCGTGGACGCGCGACCGCCTGCAGATCATCCCGATTATGTGGGACCAAAAGGAGAACTATGCCAGCAACGGTTTTGCGCTCGCTTTCGCGATGAACGTGCCTATGGCGAAGGTGACGGCGCCCGACGGCTACTCCGGCGAGGCGATGGCGCGCATAGCCGGCCGGCCGCTTCCGGCCGCGAGCATGCCGGCCGACCGGCCCGACGTCATCATCGTCATGAGCGAATCGTTCTGGGACGCGACGCGGCTTCCGGGCGTGACCATCTCGCCCGACCCTATCCCCTTCATCCGCGCGAACGCCTCAGGCAACATGTTCTCGCCGGAGTTCGGCGGCATGACGGCCAATGTCGAGTTCGAGGCGCTGACCGGCTTCTCGAACGCCTTCCTGCCCTATGGCAGCATACCCTACCAGCAATATATCCGCGGCTCGATGCCCTCTCTGGCTACCTTCTTCCGCAGTGAGGGTTACGAAACCACCGCGATGCATCCGTTCGGCGGCTGGTTCTGGAACCGCAAACCCGTCTACGAGGATTTCGGCTTCGAGACGTTTTTGTCCGAAGAGCGGCTGCCGACACTGGAAAAGCGTGGACTTCTGCCCTCCGACGCCGCACTGACGGAACAGATTATCCGGCGTGTTGAAGATGCGCGCGTCCCGTCCTTCGTGTTTGCGGTGACCCTGCAGGGCCATGGCCCCTATGACGCCGGGCGCTACCCTGAGGCGCAGCACACGGTGACCGGCCTGAAGGGAAGCGCGGGCGCGGTGCGCGCCTATGCCGAGGGCACCGCGGATGCGGACGCCAGCCTTCGCCGCCTGGTGGAATGGGCCGC
>JAEUMA010000552.1 GCA_016793565.1 Rhizobiaceae bacterium | reverse complement strand
ATAGCCTTCTGCAGCACGCCCGTTTCGCCGGTCGAGGCTAAGGCCGAGGTCCAGCCCGCCCACGCGGTGTTCATCATGGCCGAAGATCTGGGTCCCCTCGCCATCGACGGCAGCCCGATGGGGCGCATCAGGGCCGACGACGAGCACGGTATCCGTCAGTTGATCGGGCATCTCGTCGAGACCGGAAGCAGGCGACTTTCCTATGTCAACGGGCCCGACATCCCTTCCAACCGGCTGCGGCGCGATGCTGTCCTGAAGTCGCTCGAGGAATTGGGCATCGAGCCGCGCATCCGCGAGTACTGGACGAGCCTGGACCGCGAAGATCTCGACAACGTCGCCCGTCTCGTAGCGCGCGAGCGACCGGACGCTCTGATCTGCTACGACGACAAGATGGCGCTGCATCTGATGGACGCGCTGCGCGGCGAAGGCCTGATCGTCCCCGACGACGTGGCGGTCACCGGCTTCGACGGCATTCCCTTCGCGGCTATCGCAAATCCGCGTCTCACAACAGTGGTTCAGCCGGCCGAACTGCTCGGCGAGATGGCCGCCAACGCGCTGTTCGACGCGATCGAGACCGGCAAGCCGCCGACGGACGTCACGGTGCCGGTGAGCCTCGCGGTGCGCGTCAGTTCCGTGCGGAAGGCGCTCCGGGCTGAGGCGGAAGGATAGGCCTTGGGCGGACAGCTGCGGCTCTCGCTGGACATCCTGTCGGTCGACCGCGGTTCCGACGAACCGATGCATCGGCAGATCTACAGCGCGCTGCGGCGCTTCGTCCTCGACGGCCGTATACCGCAGCACACGGTTCTGCCTTCGACACGCACGCTCGCCGAAGACCTCAAAGTCGGGCGCAATACGGTCATCGCCGCCTACGACCAGCTGATGGCGGAAGGCTTCATCGAGGCCCGTGCCGGCTCCGGCACATGGGTTGCGCCGATCCAGCAGAGCCGTCCGGATCCGCAGCGGGCGAGGCACGCGCCGAAGCGCCTGTCGCGGCGAGGCCGAACCATCATCGACGGGCCACAGCCGCCGCGCAACGCCGGCGTCATCAACTTTCACCCCGGCGTACCTGAGACGGCATCCTTCCCGTTCTCCATCTGGAGCAGCCTGCTCGTCCGCAACGCACGCAGCCGCGACGAAAGCCTGCTCGGCTATCTCCGCTTCGCCGGGCATCCCGGCCTGCGTGCGACCATTGCCAGCCATATCGGGCTGTCGCGCGGCATCGCCTGTTCGCCGGACCAGATCATCGTGGTCACCGGGGCGCAGGCCGCGCTCGACCTCGTCTCGCGCGTGCTGACCGACGAGGGCGACCATGTGTGGATGGAGGAACCCGGCTATCTCGGCGCCAAAAGCGCCTTTCTCGCCAGCGGCACGCGGCTAGCCCCGCTGAAGGTCGACCGCCACGGCTGGAACCTGGCCGACCCGGAACTGCCGCCGCCCCGGATGATCTACGTCACGCCGTCCTGCCAATGGCCGTTCGGCACGATCATGCGCATCGAGGAGCGGCTGCAGCTGCTCGACATCGCCGACCGGCACGGCGCTTGGATCATCGAGGACGACTACGACGGCGAATACCGGTTCCGCGGCAGGCCGGTGCCGGCGTTGCGCGGCCTCGATCATTCCGACCGCGTCATCTATGTCGGCAGCTTCGGCAAGACGCTGCTTCCCGCGCTGCGGATCGGCTACCTCATCGTCCCGCCGGCGCTGGCGGAATCGTTCGAGAAGGCTGTCTCGATCACCGGCCAGTTCGCCCCGCTGCTTCTGCAGGCGACCGTCAACGATTTCATCACGCAGGGCTATTTCGCGACGCACCTGAAGCGCATGCGACGGCTGTACGCCCGCCGCCAGCTGAATTTCGTGCGGTTGTGCCAGGAGCATCTCGGCGAGTGGATCTCGATCGCCGAGAACGATTCCGGCATGCAGCTGCTTGCCCGCTTCAAAAAGCCGATGCGCGACGCCGAAGTGTCGGCCGCCGCGCTGAAGGAAGGGCTGGATGTCCAGGGCGTGTCGATCAACTACCACTCGACGCCGCCAGAGCATGGGCTTCTGCTCGGCTACGCGGCGCTCGACGAGCGCCAGGTGCTGCGCGCCATCCTCGCTTTGCGCGCAGCCTTCCTGCGGCTGGAGCCGCGTTAGCCGAAGCCCTCAGGCGTCGAATTTCTGCTTGTCCAGCGGCGCGGTCCGCCGGAGTTCCACATCAGCCAGCGCCATGTTCTCAAGCGCCACGCGCGCCGCGGCGTCGATGTTGTGGATCGTGTCGGCGATTTCCTGATCGGTGTGCGAGGGATGCGTCGGCACCATCACGGTGCGGTTGAGGATTTCGAGCGATTCCCGGCACATGCCCTGGGGATACTCGGTGCGCAGGCCCCGGTTCGCGGCGAGCTTGTACGGGTTGAGGTCCGGGTGAGCCGCGCCTTCGTGCATCAGAACCTGGTCCCATTGCGTAAAGGTATGGCGTCCGGTCTTTCCAGCGATGACACTCGGCATCACCCTGGTGAAGGCCACGGCGGACGCCTCGTCGGGGAGCGTGAACATGATCTGCGTGGCGCAGTCGTGATCCTCGCTGTTCATCGGCGTCGCCTTGAGGCCGAGATTGCCGAGATGCCTCGTGCCGGCGAGAATTGTCTTCTTCTGCGCACGCATGGCCCGGATCATCGGGTCGAGCCTGTCCAGCTGCACGTTCAGCATCGCCCCCATCAGCTCGGAGGCACGCGCGCCGACGCCGGCGAATGGCTTCGTGGCGTCGTTGCGGCCCTGCCAATAGAAATGGCAGGGATCGATGTAGCAGCGCGCCCGCTCCGCGACCTTCGGATCGCTGGTGGCGATACCGCCACCCTCGCCCCCGCTCATGTTCTTGAAGAAGTTGAAGCTGAAGGCTCCCGCATGGCCGATGGAGCCGAGCTTGCGGCCCTCGTAGGAGCCGCCGATGCCCTGGCACACGTCCTCCAGGACCAGCAGGCCGTGCGTTTGCGCAATCCGCATGATCGCGTCCATGTCGCAGGCGGCGCCCCACATGTGCACGGGTATCACGGCGCGGGTATGCGGTCCGATCGCGTCTCGGATCGCCGACGGGCTGATGGTGATCGTCTCGTCGATATCCACAATGACCGGGATAGCCCCCACCGCCAGCACGGCGGTCGCCGTCGCCATGTAGGTGTGCGCCGGCACGAGAACCTCGTCTCCCGGCCCTATGCCCAGCCCGACCAGCCCGGCGGCGAGCCCATAGGTGCCGCTGGCGCCCAGCGCGAACTCGCTGACGCCTAGGTCGGCGGCATAGCGCTTCTCGAAGCGCTCGCACTCGCTGTCGTCGCGGTAGCGAAAGAGCTGGCCCGAACGGATGACCCGGGCAATAGCCTCGATCTCTTCCTCGCCGGCAAGATACATGAAACTCTCCATCGTTCAGTGGAGGGACCCCATGCGCCCGGCCGCCTCGGTTTGGAAGAACCATTATCGTTTTATCCGACCGATCCATTGGCCGGCATATCGCAGGCTTCGGCCGACCGATGGTCGGTCGCATGCGCGAATCGTACCCATCGAAAAGCAGCAAAGTGGCCCTGTCGGCGCAACCGTTTTCGGCGTTCCATCCGGTCCGGTTCAAGCGGCGATCGGGGTGATGGCGAAGGGCTTGGAACGTTCCACCGCATTGCCGCTAAATGGCCCGCCGGCCTGGCGGCAATCCATAACGGATGAACGCATCCGGCAAGGCCGGTCAAGCCGGCTCCACGGCCAATGCACCGACGCTCGAGCCGGCTTTGATACAAGAACACGACGCCGCCTCGAAGGCACCGGGAAACCAAAGCAATGGAAAATGGGAGACTGACATGAAGAGAACCCTGAAACTGGCGCTCGGAGCGCTGGTGTCGGCCAGCATGCTCGCCGGTCTCGCGCATGCGGCCGGCCTGAAGGACGCGAAGGACGTTCACATCAGTTTCGTCGTGCACGGATCCGCATCCGATCCGTACTGGTCGGTGGTCAAGCGCGGCGTGGACGACGCGGCGGCGCTGACCGGCGCGAAGGTGGACTATTACGCGCCACAGGTCTTCGACGTGGTCGAACAGGCGCGCCTGATGGACGCCGCGATCGCAAGTAAGCCCGACGGCATCGCCGTCTCGATCGCCGACGCGGATGCGATGCGCAAGTCGGTGACCGCGGCGGTCGCCGCGAACATCCCTATGGTGGTGCTCGATTCCGGTGAGAAACCGGGGGCCGAGATGGGCGCGCCGCTCTATGTCGGCACAGTGTCCGAATACGATTCCGGCAAGAAGGCCGGCGAACGGCTGGCCAAGGACGGCATCCTCAAGGTCGTCTGCATCAACCACGAGGTCGGCAATGTCAGCCTCGACGAACGCTGCCAGGGGCTGAACGACGGTTTGAAGCCTGCGGGCGGCGGCACGGAAGTGGTGGCGGTGTCGCCCGATCCGGCCGACGTGCAGCGCCGCACCGAGGCCTATCTGTCGGCGCATCCGGACGTCCAGGCGGTCTATGCGCTCGGCGCGACGGCGGCCAACCCGCTCATTCCGCTGTTCCGCGACAAGGAACTGTTCGGCAAGCTGAAGCTCTACACCTTCGACATCAGCCCCGAAGTGCTCGACTCGATCGTCGCCGGAGAGATGAGCTGGGGCATGGATGCGCAGCAATACCTCATGGGCTACCTGCCGGTGATCTATCTCGTGCAGCAGGCCACCAACGGCATCTCGCCGATCAACAGCACCTATACCGGTCCGCTGTTCGTCGACACGCCCGAAAAAGCCAAGGCCATCCTTTCGCTCGCCAAGGAAGGCATCCGCTAGGCTGGCGTCACCACCAAGCCAATGAAGCTCGCGAGAACCTCTCCATTGGGAAAGGACATTTGCGTCGAGCTCGAGCCCCTTCACCGGTTTACTTCGCAGACTACCTCTCCCCCGCCAACGGGGGAGAGAAACCGCCGGGCGATAGCTTGGCGCTTTTCCTCGCCCCCACGCATTGGCGGAGAGGCGCAGAGCGAGGCGGAGTGGGGGCATCTGTCGTCGCGCGCAGCAGCCCTTTCCTTCGGGAGAAGGCTTGTCGCAAGCCGGTGACTGGCGGCACCTTCTTTGCCAGCCGCTTGCGCTGTGAATATTCGGGGAGCCTAATGACGGCCGTGGAAGAACAGGTCGCCGACAACACTGCGCCCGACCGCTTCGGGATCCGCTCCAAGCGTTCCGGCGAAGCCGACGAACGTCTCGCCAAGACCGGACGCATGACCCAACTCCTGCGGCGTCCGGAAGCTGGCGCGGCGGGTGGGCTGGTCGCGACCATCATCATCTTCGCGCTTCTGCCCGGCGCGGCGAATCTCTATTCGCTGCAGGGGTCGATGACCTTCCTGACGCTGTCAGCGGAACTCGGCATCATCGCCACGGCAGCCGCGCTTTTGATGATCGCCGGCGAGTTCGATCTCTCCGTCGGCTCGATGATCGGCTTCGCTGGCGTCGTCATCGGCCTGACCGTGCGCCATCTCGGCCTGCCGCTGTGGGGCGGCATCGGCTGCGCCTTCGCGGTCGCCATCCTGGTTGGCTATCTCAACGGCCTGATCGTAGTGAAGACGCGCCTGCCCTCCTTCATCGTGACGCTGGCGTCCCTGTTCATCCTGCGCGGCCTGTCGATCGGCATCACCCGCGCGGTCACCGGCCGGACGCAGATTCCCTACATTCTCGACGGGGTGCCGGACCCGGCGACCGCCGGCCTCTTCAACGGCCATCTGTTCACGGGCTTCTTCCAGTGGATGGGAACGCAGGGCTGGATCGCCACGCGTTCCGACGGCGTGCCATTCGTCACCGGCATACCGATGTCCATCGTCTGGTGGCTCGCGCTGACGGTGCTCGCCGGCTACGTGCTGACGCAGACGAAGTACGGCAACTGGATTTTCGCGACCGGCGGCGACGCTACCGTGGCGCGCAATGTCGGTGTGCCCGTCGACCGCGTTAAGATCAGCCTGTTCATCTACACAGCCTGCGCGGCGACGCTGCTTGCCACCATCCAGGTCATGGAAGCAGGCTCGGCGGACACCACCAGGGGCCTGCTCAAGGAATTCGAGGCGATCATCGCGGCGGTGATCGGCGGCGTGCTGCTGACGGGCGGCTACGGCACCGTCTGGGGCGTGATGTTCGGCGCGCTGATCTTCGGCCTCGTGCAGATGGGCATCTTTTACACGGGCATCGATACCGACTGGTTCAAGGTCTTCCTCGGCCTGGTCATCCTGGCGGCGGTGCTCATCAACAACTGGATCCGGGTCAAGGCGCTCGGACGCGGGGGCGGCCGATGACGCCGGCAATGGAACTGCGCGGGGTCAGCGTCAATTTCGGTTCGGTCAAGGCACTGCAGGACATCGACATCAAGGTCTACCCCGGCGAGGTCCACTGCCTGCTGGGCGACAACGGAGCCGGCAAGTCGACGCTCATCAAGGTGTTGTCGGGCGTGCATGCGCCGAGCAAGGGGGAGATTCTCGTTAACGGGAAGGCCGTTCGCTTCCGCAGTCCGCGGGACGCCCAGGACTTGGGCGTGGCGACCGTCTTCCAGGATCTCGGCATGATCTCGCTGATGTCCATCACGCGCAACTTCTTCCTCGGCCGCGAGCCGACGCGCAGCCGCTGGCCGCTGTCGCGCATCGACAAGGAAAAGGCCAACGCCGTCGCCAAGCAGGCGATGGCCGACATCGGCATCGACGTGCGCGATCCGACGCAGGCGGTCGGCACGCTTTCGGGCGGCGAGCGGCAGTCCGTGGCAATCGCGCGGGCCGTGCATTTCGGCGCCCGGGTTCTGATCCTCGACGAGCCGACCTCGGCGCTCGGCGTGCACCAGGCGGCGATGGTGCTGAAGTTCATCATCGAGGCGCGGATGCGCGGGTTGGCGGTGATCTTCATCAGCCACAACATCCACCACGCCTATCCGGTCGGCGATACGTTCACGCTGCTCAACCGGGGCCGCAACCGGGGCACCTACGCCAAGTCCGAGATTTCGCGCGACGAGGTGATCTCCATCATGTCGGGCGGCGAAGATCTGAAGGCCGTCGAGGCGGAAATCCAGGGCCTGCTGGCGCAGATCGCGGCGCGGCAGTCCGGCGTCGCACGACAGTGACGGAGACAGCACGATGAGCAGGCTTCGGATCGGAGTGATCGGGGCGGGTACGATCGCACAGGTCGAGCACATTCCCAACCTGCTGGCGCTCGGCAACCTCTTCGAACTAGCCGGCGTGGCGGACCCGTCGCGGATTTCCCGCGACTTCATCACCGCCACCTATGGCGTTTCAGGCTTCGAGACGCCTGAGCAATTGCTGGCGGAACGCCTCGACGCGGTGGTGATCTGCTCGCCCGACGCCCTGCATCACGGCCAGGTTCTGGCTGCCCTCGGCGTCGGCCTGCACGTCTTCTGCGAGAAGCCCCTCTGCTACTCGCCGGCCGAGATCGCGGACATCGTCGCAGCCCGCGACGTCGCCGGCAAGGTCGTTCAGGTAGGCTACATGAAGCGCTTCGATCCAGCCTACCGGCTGGCTCTCGAAAGCCTGCCCGGAACCGCCGCCACGCTGCGCTACATTTCCGTCGAGGTGAACGACCCGGACGCATGGCCTTTCATCGCGCACCGCCCGACCAGGCGCGGCGCGGACATCCCCCGGTCGCTGATCGACGCCGCCGGCGAGAGGCAGCGCGCACAGGTCTCGGCCGCGCTCGGCGAGGAGCCGACGGAACTCGCCTTTCGCGGCTTCACCGGAGCCTACAGTTCCTCGCTCGTCCACGACATCAATGCCGTGCACGGCATCCTCGAAGTGCTCGGCGTTCCGGACGGCGAAATCGTCGGCGCCGAGATCTTCGCCAATGGCGAAGGCGGTCAGGCCATGGTGCGGCTGATGGGCGGGCAGACCGGCTGGAATATGACGCATCTCGCCGTACCGCGCCTCGCCGACTACAAGGAGCGCATCACGCTGTTCTTCGACGACGCCAGCCTCGAACTGGAGTTCCCGTCGCCCTACCTGAACCACCACCCGACGCGCCTTTCGATCGCGCGATCCGACGGCCATACGCTGGCGTCGACCACCCTGCGTCCAGGCTACGGCGAGGCCTTCGTGGAGGAACTGCGCGGCTTCCACGCCGCTGTCACCGAGGGTGCGGCTGTCGTCAACACGCCGGAGCATGCCGCCCGCGACATGGCGCTAATCATAGGGCTGACCCAGCATTTTCTTGGCCAACGTACTGCCCCTTGAGGGCGGCAAACTGTTTGGCTACCGCCGGAACGACCGTAACCTGTCGATACGCCGGCGTCCGTCCGCGCTGTCACGCATGTCGAGAAAGTCTGTGAAGGTGAAGACGCAGATGCCCTCGGCCTCGCTTGCCTCGACACCGTCGACAGCGCGAACGAACTCGTCGGTGTCGATACGCTCGGCGCGTCCGCGCCCTGCGTGCATGCCTTCGAGATAGAGCGCCCCGCCCTGCACCGTGCAGACCGTGGTGCGGCCGCTGCGCCGGCGGATGTCGTTGGCGATGCGGCCAGGCCAGGCGGCGTCGCGCGAGAGAATCTGGTGATAGGCCATCACCTCGAAGACGTCCGAAACGGCAGCGAGCCTGGCCGGGCTCTGGCCGAACACCTCTTCCACGGCATTGTCGAAGTCGGAGAGGAAGAACGGCAGCGTGTTGATGGCGATCTTCACATCCGGCTTGATGGCGGTGATCGCCGCGCGGATCGCGCCGACCGCGCGCACCGTCATGTCGCATTTCCAGTCGCGCCACGCCGCCCTGTGTTCCGACGACAGAGCCCTGGCCGCTGCGACCGCATCCTTGCCGGTCACGTCGATGCCGGTATCGGCGCGGAAGCGCTCCAGCGTCGGCCGGTCGTAGGCGTAGTCGGGCATCTCGGCGCGAATGACGTCGGGCAGCCAGATCTCCCAGAAGCCCGGCCAACGGATGAATCCGAGATGCACGCCGTCCGGCTCCAGCGCGGCTACGGCCTTTTCGAGCAGCGCGGTTTTGTGGGCGATGTTCTCGCGCCGGTCCGGAGGCAGCGCGATGTACCAGTCGGTCTTTTCCTCGCGGCGGCCGAACTGGTCGAGCGGCAGGAGATCGGCGTGCCCGGCGATGAATTTCGGGTCGAAGCCGATATTGAGCGAAGCGAAATAGGCGATGCCCCTCTCTGCGAGCGCATCGCGGAACCTGCGGTCGTCCAGCGTCTCGAAGCGAGCGCGCTCCTCGGGCGTCGGCGCGCTTTCGATGGCCGTGTCCTGCATGGGCAGCAGTCGGCTCTGCGCCAAAACGTAGGTGACGCCCATCGACGCCAGTATGTCGGCAGCCTGCTCCGGCTCGAGCCGGTGCCGCAGGTACCAGACATTGTCGTAGATCTTCATTCCGACGCGCGGATCGAGCATGGATAGGCGGGCTCCCTGGACTGATCAAGCGACGCCGGGTTCGCCCCGGCGCCGTTTTGCGGGCAGGCTGTTACCACTCGCCCTTGAAGTCGCCGACGTTCTCGGCAGTGATCTTCGGCATCGGGATGATGTTGCGCTTTTCCGGCAGAGCCTCGCCCTTGGCCAGCGCGATCGCGAACCTCAGCGCCTGCTCGGCATCGGTCGTCGGCGACTGGTCCATGGTGCCGTACATCAGGCCGTCCTTGATGGCCTTCAGCCCGTTGATGGTACCGCCGGTGCCGACGACCTTGATCTCCGGACGGCCGGCCGCCTTGAACACCTCAGCCGCCGCAGCGCCCGAATTGTCGTCCTGCGCGAACACGCCGACCAGGTCGGCGCCATAGGCGGTGAGGAATGCCTGCGCCACGTCTTTCGCCTTCACCGGATTCCAGTCGGCTGTCTGACTGCCGAGGATGGTGATGCCGGAGTTCAGCTCGGCCAGCCGATCCTTGAGGCCCTGGGTGCGCAGCAGCGTCGTGCTCTGGCCGGGCGAACCCTCGATGATGGCGATGCCGCCCTTGCCGCCCAGCGCGTCGTTGAGGAGTTCCGCCGCGATCTTGCCCTGCACATAGTCGTCGGGGCCGGAATAGCCTGCGAGCAGCGCCTGTCCGGCCTCGGACGGCTCGTTGGAAACGGCCAGAATGGGGATGCCGGCGTCATGCGCCTGCTTGAGTGCCGGCACCACCGCGTTTCCGTCGAGCGAAGTGACGAGCAGGACGTTGACCTTGCGGTTGACCAACGAACCGATGTCGCTGCTCTGCTTGGCGATGTCGCCGTCAGCGCTCAGCGTGACGACTTCGACGCCATCGACGCCTTTCGCTGCGGCTTCCAGGGCATTGGTGACGGCGGCGATATAGGGCCAGCCGAGATTGGGCTGCGAATGGCCGATCACGATCGTGTCGGCCGATGCGGCGAGCGGCATCGCCAGAAGTGCCGGCAGCGCCACCGCATTGCGAAGAAGCTTCATCAGGAATGTCATGGGTTCGTCTCCTTGTTAAATGCCTGGCCGGAACGCCGGCCGCGGCGGCGAAAACGCTCTCAGCGCCGCCGCAAGCGCAGAAGCACGCCGTCCGTGACCACCAGCGCGAACAGCATCGCGCCGATGACCATCCGCTGGTAGTAAGACGGCACACCGAGAAGATTCATCACGTTGACCAGGCAGCCCACGAAGAGCAGGCCGGCGACCGCTCCGGGAATGGAACCTTCGCCGCCACGCAGGCTGGCGCCGCCGATGAGCGCTGCCGCCGCCGCCGTCAGCGGTGTCGCCTCGCCGATGATCGGCGACCCGGTGCCCAGCCGGGCGGCTAGCAGCATGCCCGCCAGCGCCGCCAGCACGCCGGACAGCGCATAGCACTGCATCTTGATGCGGGTGACGCGCAGGCCGGCCATGGCGGCGGCACGCTCGTCCGCGCCGACGGCATAGACATGCCGGCCCCATGGTCGCTCCGACAGCAGGACGTGCGCGGCCACCGCGATCGCCAGCATGATCAGGAATGCGTAAGGCAGCGGGCGTCCGCCGCCGAGGGCAAGGAAGGCATCCTCGAGCCCAACGACCGGGCGCGTGTCGGTGTAGGCGAGAATGCCGCCGCGCACCATCACCATCACCGCCAGCGTGGCGATGAACGGATTGATGCGCAGGCGCGTCACCAGCGTGCCTGACAGAAGGCCGGCTGCGGCCCCGGCGGCGGCGGCGCCGAGCGCCGAGGCGACCAGGCCGTGGGGAAGCAGAAGCACGGCGACCACGCCGCCCATCGCCAGCACCGAGCCGACCGCGAGATCGAACCCGCCGGCGATCATCACGACGGTCATGCCGATCACGATAATGCCGTCGACCGACACGGATTCGGCCAGCGTGCGCAGGTTTCCGGTCGACCAGAAACCGTCGACGAAGCTTGCCGCGACCAGTAGCGGCAACAACGGCGTGCGCAGGGAAAGACGGATCAGCGTGTCGCGGAACAGGCCGGCGTTCATCGCGCGAACTCCGCGCGCCGCCAGGAATAATAGGCGACCGCGCCGGCCAGCACGATGCCCTGCACCAAGAGTTGCACCGGATACTGGTAGTCGAGGATGGTCATCACATTGGTGATGACGGCGATGACGAGGATCGCGGCTGCCGTGTCCGCCGGCCGCCCGACGCCGCCGGTCAGGCTGGTGCCGCCGAGCACCACGGCCGTGAGGGCCGGAAATTCATAGCGGCCGATCGCCGTGGGATCGACGTGGCCGACCAGCGAGGCAATCAGCACGCCCGAGAATGCCGCCAGCGCCCCGGACAGCGCGAAGGTGGCGGTGCCGGTGCGCACGACTGCAATTCCCGCGCGCCGCGAGGCTTCCACGTCCCCGCCGATCGCGTAGACATGGCGGCCGAACACGGTCTTGCCCATGACGACCGAAAGTGCGGCGACGAGCGCGGCGAAGATGACGACGGGAAGCGGAATGCCGAGCGGCCTGGCGCCGGCCAGCGCCGAGAAGCTCGCAGCGATATCGTCCGCGCGAACATGCTGGCCCGACACGGCGGCCAGCACCGCGCCCACGAGGAAGAACTGCATGCCGATGGTCGCGACGATCGAGTTGGCGCCCGCCTTGTAGACCGCCAGGCCGTTGACCGTTCCGACCGTGGCGCCGGCCAGCACCGGAAGCACGATCGCCGCCGCCACGCCGGCCGGGTGGGAAGGACCGATCAGCAGCGCCATGACGGCGGCCATCATGACGATGGCGCCGGTCGACAGGTCGAACTGGCCGCCTATGAGGACGACCGTCATGCCGAGCGCGACGATGCCGGTGATGACGCCCTGCTGCAGCACGGCCAGTACGTTGTTGGGGCTCAGGAAGCGGTCGGAGATCAGCGCCGCCGCGACGATCGCGACGACCAGCACGATCCAGATCGGCGAGACGAAATCGGCAATGCTTCGTGTGCCCGGCCGCGTGCTCATGCGGCGCTGCCGGAAGGCAGGCGGCGGCCGCGGATGATCAGGTCCACGACCTCGTCCTCGCTGCTGTCGGCCGGACGCACCTCGCCCACCACTTCGCCGTTCTTCAGAACGACGATGCGGTCGGCAAGTCGCATGACGTCGCGTACGTCGTGGCTGATCAGCAGGATGCCGATGCCCTGGCTGCGCAGGCGCGCGATCAATTCTCCGACCTGCGCGGTCTCGTGCGGCCCCAGCGCGGCCGTCGGCTCGTCCATCACCAGAAGCTTGACGTCGAAGTGGATGGCTCGGGCGATGGCGATCGCCTGCCGCTGTCCGCCGGACATCTGCCGCACCGGCCGCTCGATATCGATGAAATTGGGATTGAGGTCGGACAGCGCCCTGGCTGCCTCGCTGCTCATGCGCTTCTTGTCGAGAAATCCGAACGCGCGGCGCAGCTCTCGCCCCAGGAAAAAGTTGGCGGGTGCGTCGAGGTTGTCGGCGAGAGCGAGCGTCTGGTAAATCGTCTCGATACCGTAGCGGCGGGCGTCGGCAGGCGAGGCGAACGTGACCGGCCTTCCCGCAACGCGGATCTCGCCGCCGGTGGGAGCGAACACACCCGAAAGAATTTGCACCAGCACCGACTTGCCGGCGCCGTTGTGGCCGACCAGCGCCACCACCTCCCCTGCACCCACGGCGAGATCGACGCCTTTCAGGGCGTGCACACCGGCAAAGTGCCTGGTTATGCCCACCAGTTCGACGAGCGCAGCCGCCGCCAAATCCGTCTCCCTCCACTCCGACACACGCAGTCAAGCCGAAGCATCAACATAAATCAAGTTCATTGTTTTATTTTAATCGGATATGCGATCGATCATGGAAGATCGTCCGACTCTCGAAGCGGGCCAGCTGGCCGCGAACACGCAGGGACACCTGCGCCGGCACAACCGCCGTGTGATCCTGCACGCGCTGCGGCTCGCCGGCGGCCTCTCGCGCGCCGAGCTAGCGCGTGCGACCGGGTTGACGCCACAGGCCGTAGCGAACATCGTCGACGACCTCATCGCGGCGGGGCTCGTGCGCGAAGCCGGGCGTCGCAAGTCGGCTCGAGGGCAGCCGCCAATCGCGATCGAAATCGCCAGCGAGGGCGGCTACGCGCTCGGGATCCGCGTGGAC
Organism: Rhizobiaceae bacterium; assembly: GCA_016793565.1. Classification (GTDB taxonomy): domain Bacteria; phylum Pseudomonadota; class Alphaproteobacteria; order Rhizobiales; family Rhizobiaceae; genus JAEUMA01. The sequence continues at coordinate 601 of JAEUMA010000552.1, read as the reverse complement.
TCGCGACACTTCCTCGCTGTCGCCGCCAACCTCGGCGGCGAGGTGCTGGAGACGCTGGAAGGTTCGCAGATGCCGCAAGCGGCCGCCGACTGGCTGGCCTTCGTCTCGGAGATTCACGCGGGAGTCGCGGCAAGACACGGCGCTGATCGGTGCCTGGGACTAGGTCTGGTAACACCCGGCCCGTTCGATATCAGCTGGCCGGGCATTCCGACACCGGGCGGCGTGCCGGCGCTGCAGAGCCGTAGCATCACCGAGGAACTCGCGGCGAAAACCGGCGTGGACGTCTTCCTAGAAAACGACGCCACCGCGGCGGCGCTCGGTGAGCATCTCTATGGCGAGGCGCGCGACGCCAGCGATTTCTTCTACGTCTTCGTCGGGGAAGGCGTCGGCGGCGGCATCGTCGTGCGCGGGCAGCCCTATCGCGGCTTTCGCGGCAATGCCGGCGAGTTCGGCCATGTCATCGTCGATCCGGCCGGGCCGCAATGCTATTGCGGTAATCGGGGCTGCCTCGGCGAGTATCTGTCGATGACGGCCTTGCGGCGCACGCTGCGGCTCAAGCAACTGCCAACCGACGCCGCCGATGAAGCGGTGGATGACTGGG
>JAEUMA010000531.1 GCA_016793565.1 Rhizobiaceae bacterium | reverse complement strand
CGGCTGCCGCGCAATACATGTGCATGGAATTCTTGGCACCACGAACCTGCCTGTTGTAGGTCGGGCTGCGATACCCCGACGTCACCACGATCTTGCGTCCGTAGTGCTGCTCGATCAGCTTGAGAATGCGTACCAGCGATGGCTTCAGGCAGGCGACGTCGACGCTCTCGCGCTGCTTCAAGAGGCCATTCGGCGCCAACCGGGCGAGGCCGGCGGCCGACGCCACCTGCGTCGGTTCTATCTCGTCCTCGTGCAGGTCGACGTCGCTGTCGTCATCGAGTCCGGATTTGCGCTTGATTTCGAAAAGGGCCGACTGGCGTACGCCGGGCAGGCCGTTGTCGCCGGGATCATAGGCAGCGCGTGCCGGCTGCGGAGCGGTCTCGACCGATGCGAGCTGAACCAAAGGCTTGGCGCTCTGCGCACTGGCGGCGATCACCGGTGTGGCCTTGGCAGGTTTCACTACCGGGGCGGCTTGCGCTGACGAAGCCCCGAAGAAGGAGGAGAGGAAGCTCTTCTTCTTCGGCTCGATCACCTTATCGTTCTTGAAAACCGAAGGATCGCCTTCGGTCAGGAAAAATTCCGGTTTGGCCGTCCCGTCCTCCACCTGTGAAGGCTGCTCCACCTTCGGCGCAGCGGGGGGAGTCACGGAGGCCGTAGCGGCAGGTTCTTCCTGCGCAGGCTCGGCTCCGGAGGCTTCCGCGCTCGCAGCCGCCTCTGCGGGTGATGCTTCGGCGGCGGCATCGGCAAGAGCGCCGGCGACATCCGGGCGCGACAGAGGCACGTAGCCAACCATGTCGGGGAGGGTGCCTTCGACCTGTTCGCCCGCCGCGGAGTTCGTGGTCACCGCGGTGGCGAAGGCGTCGTTGCTCTCGGTTGCGGCGGCGCCCGCGGCGGCTCCGGCACCTGCTGCGAACGAGGGATTGGCGATCTCGCTGTCGCTGGAGGCAGCACAGGAAGCCAAAAGAACGGAGACGAGCACGACGGCCGCGGCGCGACAGCTTCCCGTGGCGATCTGAGCGCGTCGTACCTGCAAACTTTTCCCTCTCCGCTGCGCCGGTTGCCCGGCGAACAATCGCCGGCTTCCGGTATTTCGATCGAAAAGCCCCACCTGAGAAGCGCTACGCGTATCGAAAACAGCGAAACGTTTCAATGTGCCACCTAGAACCCAATTGAGGCAGCTTCGTGAATTCTTGCCTTGATTTGGTCACTTTCTGGTACCGCGCACCCGCGCCTGCAAGTTAGACGCAAGCCTCGTCCGCCGTTTCGGCTGCCAGGCACGGTTCCATCGGTAGCCATCAAGAATGGTGACTTCCTGTCGTAATGCGTGAGGTGCCCTCGTTTTGCGGCAATCCATCCTTCCTATTTCGAGAATCAGCCGGAACGCATAGGTTCGGCCTGATCGCTCGCCGGGAGACGCCCATGCCTCGCATTGCCTACGTCAATGGCCGCTATGTCCGGCACAAGGACGCCGCGGTGCATATAGAGGACCGTGGCTACCAGTTCGCTGACGGCGTCTACGAGGTATGCGAGGTTGCGCGCGGCAACATCATGGACATGCGACGGCATCTCGACCGGCTCGACCGATCGCTGGGGGAATTGCGCATCGCCTGGCCAATGCGGCGTGTTCCACTCCAGATGGTGATGGCGGAGGTGATCCGCAGGAACAGGGTGGTGAACGGCCTCGTTTATCTCCAAGTCACGCGTGGCGTAGCGAGCCGCGACCATGCCTTCCCTGCGCCAGGCACGCCGTCTTCCGTCGTTGTAACGGCCAAGCGAAGCGATCCAGCCGCGGCGCGAAAGAAGGCCGAGGCCGGACTGCGCGTCATAACCGTGCCGGAAAACCGTTGGGAGCGCGTAGATATCAAGACGGTGGGCCTGCTGCCGAACGTGCTCGCGCGGCAGCAGGCCAAGGAGGCTGGGGCCCAGGAGGCCTGGTTCGTCGACCCCGACGGTACGGTCAAGGAGGGCGCGGCCACCAACGCCTGGATCGTGACGCGCGAAGGTATTCTGGTGACGAGGCCGGCCGACCAGGGCATCCTGCGCGGGGTTACACGGACAACGCTTTTTGAGGTCGCTGCTGGACTCGGCCTGTCCATTGAGGAGCGTGGATTTACCGTGGAAGAGGCAAAAGCCGCGCGCGAGGCTTTCATCACAGCGGCCACCACTGTCGTGATGCCGGTCGTGGCCATCGACGACGCGCCGGTTGCCAACGGACACCCCGGCTCGGTCACCCTTTCGCTGCGCCAGGCCTTTTTTGACGTTGCGGAAAAAACACAAGCCTGATAACGGCTTAGTCGGCTTGAGGGCCGACCTGGACGAATCCGCCTGCCGTCTCTGACGACGCGGGCGGTTTTTGTTGGCGAAAATCGGGGGACGGCGGATCGCGGTCCGTTGCCTCAGGGACCGGCGAAAGAAAAGAACAATGGCGGAACGCAATCAAAATCTGCAGGACCTGTTCCTCAATTCCGTTCGCAAGAGCAAAAACCCGCTCACCATCTTCCTGATCAATGGTGTCAAACTGACCGGCGTGGTGACTTCGTTCGACAATTTCTGCGTGCTTCTGCGCCGCGATGGCCATTCTCAGCTCGTCTACAAGCATGCCATCTCCACGATCATGCCAAGTCAGCCCGTCCAGCTCTTCGAGGCCGAGGACGGGGGCAGGGACGCCTGATTGAAGCAATCGCGCAGTTCGGCTGACGCGGGTGGCGCCCGGCGTTCCGACGCCGGCGGCCCGGCTCATCGGACGCGGGCCGTGGTGGTCGTGCCGGTCCTGACGCGCGCGGCGCGACATGCGGACGAGCGACCGCATCAAGCGGAGCGCCTGCCGGAGGCAAGGCTCGAAGAGGCCGTCGGGTTGACGCGCGCGATCGACCTTGATCCCGTGCATACGGCGCTGATCGCGCTCAGCGATCCGCGACCGGCCACCCTGATCGGTAGCGGCAAGGTGGACGAACTTGCCGCCGTGGTCGCGGACACCAAGGCCGAACTCGTCATCGTCGATCATCCGCTGACTCCGGTCCAGCAGCGCAACCTCGAAAAGGCGCTGA
>JAEUMA010000512.1 GCA_016793565.1 Rhizobiaceae bacterium | reverse complement strand
GCCTTCGCCGCGTCCCGACAAGCCGCTCTACCTGACGGTGAAGGACGACCTGACGATCGCGTTGGGAGAAGAGATTGTTTCGCGCGCTGGGCTTGGCGCAGCGCTCGACCGCTTCACCGGCTCGGACAAGGAACAGCGCGTGTTCCTGCGCGCCGACCGCATGGTCGACTACGGCGAACTGATGGACGTGATGAACCTGTTGCGGGCCTCGGGCTATCTCAAGATCGCGCTGGTCGGCCTCGAAGCGGCGAGCGCGCCGCCGGCCGATCCAGACGCGGAAGCGGTCACGCCCGCTCTGCCATGAATGCTTCCGCCGCCCATTTGCCCGAACTGCTCGCGCCGCGGTTCGAGCGGCGGGAACTGTCGCTCTGGGTGGCGGCGGCGTTGCTGGTGGTCGCCGCGCACGCGGTCGCGCTGTTTGCCGCGAGCCGCTCGCAGGACCCCGAACCCTATCTCGACGAATCGCCGCCGGCGGTGATGCTGGAACTGGCGCCCATGCTGGTGGCGCCGGAGGCGGTGCCGGAGCAGGTTGCCGAGCTGGTGGATTCGTCCGCGTCGGCCGAGCCTGTGACGGAGCCGGTGGAACAGGCCGAGGCCGTGCCGCCGCCGGACACGGTGCCCCTGGCCGAACCAGACCCTGTCGATACGGTTGTGGAGCGGATCGTTCCCGACGCGGAAGAGGCCCCGGTGGAGACGCCTGAGACGGCGAAGGCGGAGCCGCTCGACGAGCCCGAGGAAATCGTTCCCGAAACCGCCACCGCCGAGCCGGCCGAAACTCCGCCTGCTGCCGTCGCGGCCGAGACGGCAGCGGCCGAGCCCGTCGAAGCGGTCAGGCCGGAGGAGGTTGAAGAGGTCGTTCCCGCCCTGATGGAAGCGCCGTTGCCGGAGGTGGCGATGGCCGTTCCCGAGCCGCGTCCCGAGCGCGTCGAGCCTGTCGAAGAGGCCAAGCCTGAGCCCAAGAAGGAGGCCAAGCCGACGAAGAAGGCGGCTCCCCGCGCCACGAAACAGCCCGCCCCCGCGGCAAGCGCGCCGTCCCGCAAGAGCGCTGAGGACGCGCCGAAGGCGGCATCGCCCAAGGCGCAGGGCGCGACCGGGAAGAGCGTTTCGCCGGCCCGCTGGCAGTCGCGCGTCAACGCCCATCTCAACCGACACAAGCGCTTTCCTCGCGGCGCATCCACCAATGGCGTTGTCACGGTACGCTTCACGATCAATCCGAGCGGAGCCGTGCAGAGCGTGTCGGTGGCGCGCTCGTCCGGAGATCCCGCGCTGGATTCGGCGGCGGTCGACATGGTGAACCGCGCCTCGCCCGTGCCAGCGCCGCCGCCGGAAATCGCGAAGCCCCGCATGAGCCTGACCGTGCCGGTGCGCTTCAGCCGCCGCTGATCCCCGCTGGAAAGACGCTTCGACCTCCTCGACGGCTTAGTTTCGGCGAGCGCGGAATGCTGCCTGCTGGTGCAGATTCCGATTGCAAAAGGACGCTGAATTCATAATGTACCAAAATCGGAATTTAATTCCATAAACTTCAGGAGATCGGCTCCGGCCCGGCGGCACTGTTCGTCGGGATGCGTCCGCCGGTTCGCCGCACGATCGGATGGGACCGCGCATGGCAAGCCGCAAAGAGATTCGGCCTTCCGCGGCCTGGTTCCGCATCGAGGCGCGGGAAGACGACTGGCGTGGTCGGGACGCAGCCGAATTGCGGCGCTGGTACCAGCAGATGGTGCTGATCCGGCGCTTCGAGGAACAGATCCTCGACCTTTCGCTTGGCGGGCTCATTCACGGGCCGGCGCATGCCAGCATCGGCCAAGAAGCGGCTGCCGTCGGCGCCATGTCGATGCTCGCCACCGCCGACCGCATCAACGGTACGCACCGGGCGCACCACCAGGTGCTGTCCAAGCTGGTCAACGCCGCGACCCCGACGGGCTTCGACCCCGGCGCGCATTCGGTGCCGGACGAGGTTGCCGCGGCCGTGCGTCTGCTGATGGCGGAGATCATGGGCCTTGCCGAGGGCTATTGCGGAGGACGCGGCGGGTCGATGCATATGCGATACGATGCCGCCGGCATTCCCGGCACCAGCGCCATCGTCGGCGGCAACCTGCCGCACGCCACCGGCTATGCGCTGGCCGACAGGCTGATGGCGCGCGACCGCGTCTCGGTCGCCTTCTTCGGCGACGGGGCGACGATGGCGGGCGCGACATACGAGGCGATGAACATTGCCGCGCTCTACCGGCTGCCGGTCATCTTCTTTGCCGAGAACAACGGCTACGCGGTTTCCACCAAGGTGGAGGAGCAGACGCGGGAAACGCGGCTTGCCTCGCGCGGGCCGATGCTCGGGTTTCCCGGCATCGAATGCGACGGCATGGACGTGCTGGCGGTCCACCTGGCGATGGCCGAGGCGCGACGCATCATTGCCGAGGAAGGCGGCCCGGTCGTGGTGGAGGCGCAGTGCTACCGCTTCATGCACCAGATGGGCGGGCGGCCGGGCAGCGAGTTCGGCTACCGTACGCGGGAGGAGGAGCAGGCCTGGCGCCGCCGCGACCCGGTCGAAGCCGCCGCCGCCAGGCTGAAGGCTCTGGGCGCGGCCGACGACGCGCTGCTCGCGCGCCTCGACGGGGAGGCCGCCGCGCTCGTAAGGCAAGCGGCGGATGCCCTGACCGAGTCGACCGGCGAGGCAGCCAACGCCCGCCGCATCCCGCAACGGTTGTGGCCCGACAAAGCGACGGTCGACGACGGCATAATCGGCGACCTTTCCGAACTGGCGGGCGAGCGCACGCTCGAACTGGCGGACGTGTCGGCCGAAAACAGAGAGACCGTCAAGTTCATCCATGCCGCGTCGGAGGTCATCCAGCGGCGGATGGCCGAGGATCCGACGATCATCGTCATGGGCGAGGACGTGCACCGGCTGCGTGGCGGCGTCAGTGGCGCGCTGCGCGACGCCTCCGACCGCTGGCCCGAGCGCCTGCTGGCGATGCCGATCGCCGAGAACGGCTTTACCGGCGTGGCGCTGGGAGCGGCGCTGGCCGGCATGCGGCCGGTGGTCGAGATTATGTTCGGCGATTTCTGCCTGGTGGCCGCCGACCAGCTGTTCAACTCGGTCGGCAAGATCAGGCACATGTTCGGCGACGGCTTCCCGGTGCCGCTGGTGGTGCGGGTGCGCGTTTCGCCGCTGTCCGGCTACGGCTCGCAGCACTCCAGCGATCCGTCCGGCCTGTTCGCGCTGTTTCCTGGCTGGCGCATCATGTCGCCTTCCACGCCGTTCGACTATGTGGGCATGATGAACGCGGCGCTGAAATGCAACGACCCCGTCGTGGTGATCGAGCATGTGCAGCTGTTCCAGGAAGAGGGACCGCTGCCCGTCGCCGATCGCGACTACATCCTGCCGATCGGCAGGGCGCGCGTCGCCCGCACGGGTTCCGCCTGCACGCTTCTGGCGACTTCGGTGATGGTCAAGGCGGCCTGCGAGGCGGCACAGGAGGCCGGCGTGGACGCCGAGGTGATCGACCTGCGCTTCCTGGATGAGGCGAGTCTCGACTGGGAGACCATCGCCGCCTCCGTCCGCAAGACCAACCGGGTGGCAGTGGTGGAACAGGTCAGCGCCGGCCTGTCGCTCGGTGGCCGCATCGCCGGGCAGATTCAGGCGCGCCTGTTCGATCATCTCGACCATGAGGTGCTGACCGTCACCGGCGCGCGCTCGGCGCCTGTCGTTTCGGCGCCGCTCAACCGGGCCGCGCTCGCAGGCAAGGACGACGTCGTCTCGCTGCTGGCGAGACTGGTGCCGCCCGCCAGGGCGGCTGGCGGCGCCTGACGGCTGCGGGGATCTTCGCATTGCGCAAGCGAGCCAGGAAGGAGGAGGGCAACGAAGCGGATGCGCAGGGCGTGTCGACATCGCTCGTGCGCGGCCTTGCGATCCTGCGTAGCTTCGGGCCGGGCGACCACAGCCTGGGAAATCTCGAATTGATGGAGCGCACCGGTTTGCCCAAGGCCACCGTTTCGCGGCTAACCTTCACGCTCGCCCGGCTGGGCTACCTGGATTACGACGAGCGGCTTGGCCGCTACAGCCTCGGTTCCGCCACCGTGTCGCTCGGCTATTCGGCGCTCAGCGCCAATCCCGTCATTGCGGTTGCGCCGCCGCTGATGCGGGGGCTGGCGGAGGCTACCGGAGCGGCCGTGGCGCTCGGCACGCGCGACGGGCTGGAGATGCTCTACCTCGCCAACTGCCGGTCGGAGAGCCTGGTGACGCTGCGCCTCAATGTCGGTTCACGCGTGCCCCTGTGGAACAGCGGCATGGGCCTCGCCTATCTGGTCGGCCTCTCGCGCGACGATCGCGAGGGCCTGCTAGAACAGCTCAGGACCTCGTTTCCGGAACACGCTACGCGCATCGTTTCACTGGTGGAAGCCGCCCTGGAACAGTTCGCACGCCTTGGCTACGTCACCGCTTTCGGCACCTGGCACGGCCATGTGCGCGCGGTCGGCGTGCCGTTTCGGCCGCGCGACGGCTCGCCGCCGATGGCCATCACCTGCGGCGGCATCGCCGACATCATCGATGAGCCGATCGCGCGCGAAGTAATCGGACCGGGATTGGTCGCGTTGGCGGCATTGCTGGCCGAGACTTTGGAAGGCAGGGCGTCCGCGCCCGTTTGGGGAGAGGCGTGACAACGGTGGAACAGCAGGAAAAGGCGCAACGGGCCCGATCGTCCCCCGCGGAGCTGCCGCTTGCCGGCATCAAGGTGCTCGACCTGTCCCGCGTGTTGGCGGGCCCATGGGCGGCCCAGAGCCTAGGCGACCTGGGCGCGGAAGTCTGGAAGATCGAGAATGTGGATGGCGGCGACGATACCCGCGCCTGGTCGATACCGAGCTACAAGGGCGCCAGCACCTACTTCCTCTGCGCCAACCGCGGCAAGAAGAGCATCGCGGTGGACCTGAAGAGCGCCGAAGGGGTGAGCATCGTGCGCGCGCTTGCGGCGCGCTGCGACATCGTCGTCGAGAACTTCCGGTCCGGCACGGCCGACAGGCTCGGCATCGGCTGGGAGGCGTTGCGGGAACTCAATCCGCGGCTGATCTATTGCTCGATTTCCGGCTACGGCCAGAAGGGTGAGAGCGCGCGCCGGCCGGGCTACGACTTCGTCATGCAGGCAGAATGCGGATTGATGTCGATCACCGGCCAGCCGGATGGCGAGCCGGTGCGGCTCGGCGTCGCCTTCATCGACATCGCCTGCGGCATGGTTGCGACCCAGTCGGTTCTCGCCGCGCTCTTCCAGCGCGAGCGGACCGGCGAGGGTCAGCATCTGGACGTCGCGCTGA
>JAEUMA010000261.1 GCA_016793565.1 Rhizobiaceae bacterium | reverse complement strand
GCTTTGCCAGTGGCATCGCTCGCACAGGCTCAGGACAATGACGTCCTGGCGCGCGTCAATGGCCAGGACATCACTACCGAGGATCTCGAGATCGCCGAGGAAATGTACGCGCCGCAGCTTGGCCAGATGCCGGAGGATGCGAAACGGTCCATGCTTGTCGACGCGCTGATCGAGCTCCGCCTCGTTGCCGAAGCAGCCCGCGCCGCGAACGTCGCCGACCAGGACGCCTACAAGCGACAGATGGCGTTTTTCGAGGCACAGACGTTACGCTCGCTGTTCGTCGAGCAGCAGGTCGCCACGGCGGTGACCGATCTGGCGGTCCGCGCAGCTTACGACGAGCAGGTCGCAAAGATCCCACCGGTCCCGGAACGCCGTCTGCGGCACATCTTGCTGCGTAGCGAAGCCGACGCTTTCGAGGTCATCGACGCGCTTAAATCAGGCCGCTCCTTCGCCGAACTTGCGCAGCAGCGTTCGGCCGATGAGGTTTCGAAAGGCAATGGCGGCGATCTGGGCTTTGTCGCGCAAGGCCAGATCATGCCGGAGATGGACGCCGCGACCGCGCAACTCCAGCCCGGACAGTTCACGCAAACACCTGTCGCAAGCGCCTTCGGCTTCCATGTCGTCCTGCTCGAAGAAAACCGCAACAGGCCGGCTCCGCCCTTCGAAACGGTGGCCTCGCAGATCCGCCAAGCTTTGGAAGCCCAGGAGGAGCGTCGCATCCTGTCGGAACTCCGGGCAGGCGCACAGGTCGAGAAACTTGTTCCGGATGTGGCGCCTCCCCAGGGCGAGGACGGCCATGAGCATTGATTCCGAGAACACAATCAGTGAGCCGCATATCCTATTCGATCGACGAGCGTTCGGGCTGGGCGTTATCGCCTTGCTGGCTGTCCCAGGCATTGGTCTCGCCAATGGCACCGATCGCACGTTTGTGCTTGAGGCACGTTTCATGCCGCAGATGGTTATCTCCCCATATGATCGGCCGGTTGGAACGATCGTCGTCGCGCCCCGCGACAGGTATCTCTACCTGATCGAGACGAACGGAACGGCCAGACGCTACGGGATCGGCATCGGCAAGGCCGGATTGGCCTTTTCCGGATCGGCAGTGATCGGCCGCAAGGCCAAATGGCCGAGCTGGCGACCAACGAAAAACATGATCCGCCGCGATCCCAAGAAATACGCTCGCTACGCTGGCGGGCTGCCGGGTGGACCTAACAATCCGCTCGGCGCTCGGGCGCTATATCTCTATCGCGACGGCAACGATACGCTCTACCGCATCCATGGAACGACCGAACCGTGGACGATCGGCAAGGCAGTGTCTAACGGCTGCGTCCGGATGGTCAACGAACATGTTGAGGACCTCTACGAACGGGTGCCGGTCGGCGCTGAAGTCGTCGTCGTCTGATGGCCGGTCAGGTTCTTGTTATCGGCGCGGGACAGGCCGGACTCGCAGCCGGATACTATCTCAAGATTGCCGGCCTGTCCTTCACGATAGTCGACCGCGACAAGCGTGTCGGCGACAGCTGGAGGGCACGTTACGATTCTCTCACGTTATTTACCCCGCGTCAGTTTAGCGCCCTGCCGGGACTAGACCTGCCAGGCAACCGCGAACTCTATGCAAGCCGCGACGAGTTTGCGGATTATCTCGAACGCTATGCGCACGATTTCGGATTGCCGGTTCAGCCTAGTCGAAACGTCGTCTGCGTGAGGAAGACCGGAAACGACGCGTTTGAGGCCGAGCTGGACGATGGAACACGGTTATTTGCCAGCGAGGTGATCGTTGCCACCGGCGCGTTTCAGCGGGCAATCGTGCCGGCGACGGCCACCAAGTTCGGGCATGAGGTCCTGCAACTGACCACCGAAACCTACCGCAACGCCATGCAGCTTCCGGACGGAACAGTTCTCGTCGTGGGAGACGGCGCGAGCGGACGTGACATCGCCGTCGAAACGCGGAGGCTGCAGCCAGTAATCCTGGCGGCTGGAAAGTCTCGCAGGCTGTTTCCCGAACGGCTGCTCGGCAAATCCATCTGGTGGTGGCTCAACCTGGCCGGAGTGCTCAGCGCCTCCGCGGGCTCCTGGATCGGCAACAAGCTGAAACAGTCAGACGCTTTTCCGGACAGGGACAGAAGTATCGACAGCTTGAAGAAGCGAGGGATACGGATCGTGCCGCGTCTCATCGAAGCCGCTGGAACCGAAGCGCGGTTCGCCGATAGAACATCCGCGACCATACGCACGGCCATATGGGCGATAGGCTACCGGGATGACAGCGACTGGGTCGATATTCCAGAAGCGAAAGGCGTCGATGGAGCGTTCCTGCACAGCTCTGGAATCTCCCCGGTCGAAGGACTGTACTATGTCGGGCGGCCGTGGCAGCGCAACCGCGCGTCGGCCCTGATCATGGGCGCGGGGCCGGACGCCGACTTCATCGTCGACACGCTGCTTTCGAGGCGAAGTGCCTGACACCAACGCGGCACTGACGAAATCCTCGGTCCGATATAACAGGCCTCTCGGCATGCGCGCGAACAGTATGAACGACTCCTTTTGTTCCAAGCCAACCAGCAACGATACCGAGCAGCCACACCCACCGCGGTTGGCTCAGACAGATCGCAACAATTTGGTTCCACGTGCGTCATGGTGGCCGGCGCTCCGCGCTCCAGCTTGAAAGAATACAGCCGGATTGAACATTACCGAGAACGCGCCAGATAAAGCGACGCTCATCGGTCGGCGACAATGGGACGGTCGCGGTTCACGCGGCCGTGCCACTTGCGAGCGGGCGGTGGCAAGGGAAGCTTCGCCGCGGCTGGCTGACGGGAAACTGGCTACGAAAGCTATTTTTCGCCAGCCGCGCCCTTGCCGCCTTCGCTCTTCGCGGCGGCCGGGCTGGGTCTCGCAAAGATGCGGGAAAGGAAACCCGAGCAGAAAAGGTCCGGGCGCTGCGGCACCCGGAGTGAAGAGCATGGAGAGGAATGAGGTCGAAACGTTAAGGAACCGGGTCCGTTGCGCAGCCGTCCTGGAGAGGGCCGGGTTCACCGTCGATGTGAAGGAGAGCACCCGCAGGGCAGTCAAATATCGGAGTGGTGATGCGATCATCATCGTGATCCACGCCGGTAAGGGCTGGTTCGATCCACTATCGGAGGCGAAAGGAGACGTCTTCGGCCTCGTCGAACACCTCGACCACGTCGGTTTCTCGAAGAGCCTTGCACGGGTGGCCGATCTTGTCGGTTTCGTTCCCATGCAACCTGTGTGGCGCAAACCTGCGCGACACCCCGATAGCGACGCCACCATTGTCGAACGCTGGCATCAGCGTCGCAAACCGTGGTGCGGTTCAGCAACCTGGCGCTACCTACGTGACGAGCGCCGGCTTTCCGAAACCGTGATCCGGACGGCGATCCGGAACGGCCGGCTGCGCGAGGGTCCGCATGGCAGCATGTGGGCCGCGCATTTCGATGGCGTCGGGGTCGTTACCGGATGGGAGGAGCGGGGAGCGGAGTGGCGCGGCTTCGCCTCGGGTGGTGCGAAGGTGCTGTTCCGGTTCGGCGTGCTCGACGCCCGCCGCTTCTGCGTCACCGAGGCTGCGATCGACGCCATGAGTCTCGCCGAGCTTGAGGGCGTCCGCGATGACAGCCTCTATCTCCGCACAGGCGGTGGCTGGGCGCCGGCAAGCGCGGCAGCGATCAGAGATCTCGCGGCGCGGGAATCGGCGCTGCTGATCGCAGCAACAGACAACAATGCCCAGGGCGAGGTTTATGCCGGCCGCCTTCGGGCGATCGCCGATGACGTCGGCTGCGGTTTCGATCGGCTGCGCCCGGATGAAGAAGACTGGAACAAAGACCTGCAGGCGAGGAAGGAAAAGGATCTCGGAACAGGATTGGGAGGGATGGCGCGGCTGCCGCATGCCCGCCGGCCGCGTCAAGGGTGAAGCTTCGCCCGCGTACCGCGGCCCTTGACCCGGCCGGACGGAGAGGCGGCCGCGGGAGGGGTCTCGGGAAGGGCTGGAGATGATGGTGACATCACGAGGATGAGCCGCGCTCCGCCCCCGACGAGGCTGAAGGAAGCCATCATGACCCTCGCTCTCATCCGCAAGATCTATCAGGGCATCGCCGACCGGCGGCAGATGTTCCGGATGTTCGACCGCCATGCCCAGCGCCCGAACCGCTGGGAGGGAGATGCCGGCGCGCTCTACGCCGGCGAATGGTTCGAGATCTCCGCGGACCTCCACAACCACATGTTCGAAATCCTGCCGCCGCTCTGGATGCGCTACCACATGTTCATCATGCGCGAGTATCTGACGGGGTCGATCACGAGCGTCTTCTACTCGCTCAGCATCGACGGCGCCGTCAGATACTTTCATGGCTATTGCGACATGTCCGAGATCGGTTCGCCCGATCGCATGAAGACGGCCATCGTCGAGCGCGGGTCGCGCCCCGCAAAGGCGATGACGCGCCAGGAACGTCTGGAGCATATCTGGAGCGCCACCGAGGACAAATATCGCGGCTACGCCGGCGCGAACTGGCCGCAAGCGATGCGCGACAGGCGCGTCATCCTGTTCTACGGCGGCGCGAAGGATGCCACACCCCGGCCGTTGGACCAGCTCACCGATATCGAGATCGCGGCGAAGCTGCCGGTGCATCTTCGCTACCTTCCCGACGTCATCGCGGCATGAGGTGGCGACGATGCAAGCGAAGTACGATCGCCTCCATGTGCATGTGTCGGCCTCGTGGCGCGACGTCGTTCGCGCTGCCCGCAGCCGCATTGCCAAAAGGCATCGCCGATCGCCTGCGATGCGCCAGGAGCGCAAGCGCTTCTATCGCAAGATGCTCGGCTGCCATGCCAAGCACCAAGACCTCGTCCTGACCTTCAGGCTCTGACGCGACCGGAGCCGATCCCCCGAAAACCTCGCGCCTAGCCATCCGCTCCGACACGCCGGCGCGGCGCGATGGCGCGCGCCACAACGACAGGAGCTCCCCATGACTCAAGACGATCCCTTTACGCTCGACCTCTTCGGCAACACTGCGCTCAGCTCGGGGCTCGGCCTCGGCGTCACGGCGTTTCCAGTCATGCCCGACGTTGGACACGACGATGACGACAGTCCGCCATTGACGATGCCGGCGACTGCGAACCCTGCGTCCGGAACCCGTCACGCCGACAAGTCGCCGCGGCGTCAGCTCGGCGAGGATTTCCATCTCGCCGGCGACCGCGGCCTTGCCAGGGGCTGGAAGGAACGCGCGCGTCAGAATCTCGATGCCATCCGTCTTGCCGGCCACATCGACGCTGAGGAGCGCGCGGCGACGCGGCAGGAGCAGGAGAGGCTCATCCGGTTCACCGGCTTCGGCGCCGGCGATCTCACCAACAATGTCTTCCGCCGCCCGGGCGAGGCAGGGTTTTGTAAGGGTTGGGAGGACATAGGCGAGGAGCTGCAGGACCTCGTTGCCAAGGCCGACTATGCCTCGCTCGCGCGTTGCACGCAGTATGCCCATTTCACGCCGGAATACGTCGTCCGCGCGATCTGGACCGGGCTGCTGCGCATGGGCTGGCGTGGCGGCCGCATCCTGGAGCCTGGAATCGGCACCGGCCTGTTCCCGGCACTGATGCCGCAGCCTCTGCGCGGCAAATCGTACGTCACAGGGGTCGAGCTCGATCCCGTCACGGCGCGCATCGCGCGGCTGTTGCAACCGCGCGCCCGCATCGTCACCGGTGACTTCGCGCGCACCGAACTACCGCCGAGCTTCGATCTTGCCATCGGCAATCCACCTTTCTCCGATCGCACCGTGCGATCGGACCGTACCTACCGCGCGCTTGGCCTGAGGCTGCACGACTATTTCATCGCGCGGTCGATCGATCTCCTGAAGCCGGGCGCCTTGGCCGTCTTCGTCACGAGCGCCGGCACGATGGACAAGGCCGATTCCTCCGCCCGCGCGCATATCGCGAAATCGGCGGACCTGGTCGCCGCCATCCGCCTGCCCGAGGGCAGCTTCCGCGCCGATGCCGGGACCGATGTGGTGGTGGACGTCCTCTTCTTTCGCAAGCGCAAGGTCGCCGAACCGCAGAGGGACCTGGCCTGGCTCGACCTCGAGGAGATGGAACCTGCGACCGCGGATCATGAGGCGATCCGTGTCAACCGATGGTTCGCGCTCAATCCGGAGTTCGTGCTCGGCACGCATGCGCTGACCTCCGGACCCTTCGGGGAGACCTATACGTGCCTTCCCCGTGCCGGTGACGATCTCGCCACCGCACTCACCGCGGCAGTCGAGCTTCTCCCTGAGTCTCGCTACGACGGCAAGCCAACCGAGATCGACCTCGAGCTCGAATTTGCCGGCGATCGGATCGTGGTGGACCTGCCCGAGGAGCGCCATGTGCGTGAGGGCAGCTACTTCTTCGATACCCGCCAGGGCCTCATGCAGGTGATCGAGGGTGAACCGGTCGCTGTAAAGGTCCGCAAGGGCCGCAGCGCCGATGGCATCCCGGAGAAGCATGTCCGCATCATCCGCAAGCTGATCCCGATCCGCGATGCGGTGCGCGCGGTGCTCCACGCCCAGCAGCACGATCAGCCTTGGAAAGACCTGCAGGTCAGGCTGCGCATCGCCTGGTCGAGCTTCGTGCGCGACTTCGGACCGATCAATCACACGACCGTCTCGATCACCGAGGATCCGGAGACAGCAGAGGTGCGCGAAACGCATCGCCACCCGAACCTTGCCCCGTTCC
>JAEUMA010000431.1 GCA_016793565.1 Rhizobiaceae bacterium | reverse complement strand
GGGGCGAAGGCGTCGCAGGGCGACCGTCAGCCGTTCGCCCGCAGCCTCTCGACCGCGGTCTCGATGCCGAGCGCGGCCATGGTCGTCTGCACGATGTGAGCGGCGTTGAGGCCGGCGGCGTCATACATGGCCGAGGGCGTGTCCTGGTCGAGAAAGCGATCCGGCAGTGTCATGGTTCTTATCCGGAGTCCGTGGTCGAGGCGGCCGGCGGCGGCAAGAAACTGCAGCACGTGCGCACCGAACCCTCCCATAGCGCCCTCCTCGATGGTCACGACGATCTGGTGATGGCGGGCGAGCTGGGTGACGAGAGCGCCGTCTAGCGGCTTGGCGAAGCGAGCGTCGGCGACCGTGGTGGTCAGCCCCCTGCTTTCCAGCATCGCCGCCGCCTTCAGGCACTCGCCGAGTCGACCGCCCAGCGACAACAATGCGATCTTCGAACCCTGTCGAATGATCCTGCCCTTGCCGATCGGCAGCGGGCCGACCTCCGTAGGCAGCTCGACACCTAAGCCTTCCCCCCGTGGATACCGGAACGCCGATGGGCCGTCTTCGATCGTCGCTGCCGTTGCCACCATATGCATCAATTCCGCTTCGTCGGCTGCCGCCATGACCGTGAAGCCCGGCAGGTTTGACAGATAGGCGATGTCGAAAGCGCCAGCATGGGTTGCTCCGTCGTCGCCGACGAGGCCGGCGCGATCGATGGCAAAGCGCACGGGAAGCCTTTGCAAAGCCACATCATGGACGACCTGATCATAACCGCGCTGCAGGAACGTCGAGTAGATGGCGCAGAAGGGCCGCATTCCAGCTGCGGCCAGACCGGCCGCGAAGGTCACGCCGTGCTGTTCGGCGATGCCGACATCGAAGAAGCGCGAAGGAAAGCGCTTCTGGAACTTCTCAAGGCCGGTGCCGGCGGCCATGGCGGCTGTAATCGCGACCACTCGGTCGTCCTGCTCGGCTTGGCGCAGCAGGCCGTCGGCAAACACGCTGGTAAAGGTCGGCGCTTTCGGCGTTGTCTTCTGCTGCCGGCCCGTCACGATGTCGAAGCGGGCGACGCCGTGGTACTTGTCGCAAGCGTTCTCCGCCGGGGCGTAGCCTTTCCCTTTTTCGGTTATGGCGTGGATCAGCACCGGTCCGGTGGCATGGTCGCGAGCCTCCCTGAGAACAGAAAGAAGCTGCGGAATATCGTGGCCGTCCACGGGCCCGGCATAGCTGAAGCCGAGGTTCTCGAAAAGCGATCCGCCTGGGACGTTCTCTTGGGCGAAGTCATGCACCTTGCGGTCGGCCTCGTGGCGAGGGGTTTGACGAAACAGGACGGCGTTGTCGGCGCCGGCCTCGCGTGTCTTCTCGCGATACAGCCTGACGAGATGCCGCGACATGGCGCCGACCGGCGGCGATATCGACATGGCGTTGTCGTTTAGGATGACGATCAGGCGTCTGCCCAGCTGGCCTGCGTTGTTCATTGCCTCATAGGCCATGCCCGCCGAAAGTGCGCCGTCGCCGATGACGCAGACAACATGGTTGTCGCGCCCCTGCAGGTCCCAGGCAGTCGCGAAGCCAAGCCCGGCCGAGATGGAGGTCGACGAATGCGCGGCCCCGAACGCGTCGTACTCGCTTTCCGATCGCTTGGTGAACCCCGAGAGGCCGCCGCCCTGACGAAGCGTGCGGATGCGATCCCTGCGGCCTGTCAGGATTTTGTGCGGGTAGCATTGGTGTCCAACGTCGAAAATCAGCGTATCCGTCGGCGTGTCGAACAGCGTATGGATGACGACTGTCAGCTCAACTACACCGAGGCTGGCGCCCAGATGGCCGCCCGTCACCGAGACCGCCGCGATAGTCTCGCGGCGAAGTTCCGCCGCCAGCTGTACCAGTTCGGGCTCGGCCAGCCCCTTCATGTCCGACGGATAACGAATTCTGCCGAGGATACCGCTTTCGGACTGCGTCATGGCGCTGCCTCCTGCGACAAGACCGGCCAGTGCGCACCGCGCAGGCCGCCGATCGTGTCAGCCTCCCTGCGTTCCACCAGCGCGAGTGGTAAAACGTAAAGAACTAGTGACATATGATAGTGTCAATGTCGATTGATTATTGCGTTGACGGCTTCGTGTCCTGGGTGACCCGCGAGCGCGCGAGCCATGGATCGCTGTAGCGCGCAGCCCAGATAGAACACCGGCCGGGTCGGAAGGCCCTGCCGGTACGACAGCCGTGCGACTCCGAAGCTTACTGCTGGGTCGAGAACGTCTTGATGTAGGCGATGACGTCGGCGATTTCCTGGTCCTTCTTGAGTCCCGGGAACGCCATTTTCGTCTTCGGGATCATCTTCTTGGGATCAGAAACCCATTTGGCGATGTTCTCTTCGGTCCAGACGAGCCCGCCCTTGCCGGCTTCGATCATTGCGGCCGAGTACCCAGACGAACCCTTTGCCAGAAATTCCGCCTGGGTTCCGGCGGTGCGGCCCACCACATTGTTGAGGTTGGGCCCAACCGGCTTCTTGGTGTCGCCGATGCCATGGCAGACACCGCATTTGAGGAACACCTTCTTGCCGGCATCGGCGTTGCCGTCGACGGCGAAAGCTTGCGTTGCGGGAGTTAGCGCCACCGCGACCAGCGCCATATAGCGGACCGACCAGACCATGCTTTCTCCTCCGCGAACCTGCGTGTGCGGCGCAAGTTAGACCACGGCGCGGGCCTGTCAAGCGCGTGGTGTAAAAACCATTTTACACAAGATCGCCGCCGATTTGGCGTCATGCCAGACGCATGCCGCAGGATGAGGATTGACACAAAAAATTGTCAAGCATCATATACGTGCATGACGGCCCACTATCCCTTTTCCGCCATCGTCGGACAGGACGAGATGAAGCGCGCCCTGTTGCTGTCGGCGGTCGATCCGTCGATCGGCGGGGTGTTGATTCTGGGCGATCGTGGAACCGGGAAGTCGACCGCGGTGCGCGCGCTGGCCGCGCTCTTGCCGCCCATGCAGGTGGCGGGCGACTGCCGTTACAATTGCGATCCCAGTGACGCCACACGTCTCTGCACGGGGTGCCGCGACCGCGCCGGCATGACCAAGCTCAAACCCAGACGTGCCCCGATCCCCGTTGTCGACCTGCCGCTTGGCGCGACGGAGGACCGGGTTACCGGGGCTCTAGACCTCGAACGAGCGCTGGTGTCGGGGGAGAAGGCCTTCGAGCCGGGCCTTCTGGCAAGCGCCAACCGTGGCTTCCTTTACGTCGACGAGGTGAATCTGCTGGAGGACCACATTGTCGACCTGCTGCTCGACGTTGCCGCATCCGGGGTCAACGTCGTCGAAAGGGAGGGGCTAAGCGTCCGCCATCCCGCGCGTTTCGT
>JAEUMA010000384.1 GCA_016793565.1 Rhizobiaceae bacterium | reverse complement strand
ATCCCGATATCGATTTCATCTCCTTTATCGGCAGCAACGCCACGGGCGTGCAGATCCAGACGGCGGCGGCGAAGAACCATATCGGCTGCACGCTGGAACTCGGCGGCAAGTCAGCGCAGATCGTCTTTGCGGATGCCGATCTCGACGCGGCGGTGCCGGTTCTGGTCAACGCCATCGTCCAGCATGCCGGGCAGACCTGCTCGGCCGGCTCGCGCTTGCTGGTGGAGCGCAGCGCCTATGATGCGATCGTAGGCCGCGTGGCGGAGCGATTCTCGCAGGTTCGCGTCGGCACGCCGGAGATGGATTTCGATCTCGGCCCGGTCGTGAGCCGGCGCCAGCAGCAGCGTGTCATCGGCTTCTGCGATCGGGCAGCGGGCGACGGCGTCCCGCTGATCGCATCCGGCCAATTGGCCGAAGGCCTGCCGGAGGACGGCTTTTTCGTGCAGCCCAAGCTGTTCGGTCCGGTGCCGCGTTCGAATGCCCTAGCGCATGACGAGGTGTTCGGTCCGGTCATGGCAGTTCTGCCCTTCGAGGACGAGGCGGACGCGGTCGCACTCGCCAATGCCACGCAATACGGGCTGGTGGCCGGCATCTGGACGCGCGACGGCAGCCGCGCGATGCGCGTCGGACGCCGCATGAAGGTCGGCCAGGTATTCGTCAACTGCTACGGCGCCGGCGGCGGCATCGAGCTGCCCTTCGGGGGCATGAAGAAGTCCGGCCACGGGCGCGAGAAGGGTTTCGAGGCCTTCCACGAGTTTTCGGCGCTGCGCACGATGGTCGTCAGGCACGATTGAGGCCTCCGGAGGCGACGGAGGCGGCCGCGCTCAGGGCGTCCGGCGCGCCTCGATCCGGTCGGCGACGGCGATCATCTCCTCGACCGCCTTCACCGAGGCCACGTCGATCATGGTGCCCTCGAAGCTGATCGCGCCTTCGCCGCGCTCCAGTGCGTCGGCATAGGCGGCCGCCATGGCGCGCGCCTTCGCCACCGAAGCCGGATCGGGCGTGAACACGGCCTCCGCAAGCTCGATCTGCGCGGGGTGGATCGCCCATTTGCCGGCGAAGCCGAGCAGGGCGGCGCGGCGCGCTTCCTCGCGATACTTCGCGGGATTGCGGAAATCCGCATAGGGCCCGTCGACTGCGTCAAGGCCGTTCAACCGCGCGGCGATGGCCACGCGGTTCCTGTGATAGTGGTAGAGATCGCCCGGGTAGTCGTCCGTCTCGCCGACGTTGGAGACAGGCATACCCTGGCTGCGTGCATAGTCGCCCATGCCGAAGATCAGCGCTTCGAGGCGAGGGGAGGCCGAGGCGATCCGCTCGACGCGATCCAGCGCCTGAATTTCCTCGATGAGGATTTCGATGCCGATCGGTCGGGACAGGCCGCGGCGGCGCTCCAGCATGGAGAGCAGCCGGTCGACGAACACGACGTCCTGCGGACCAAGCACCTTCGGGACGACGATCACGTCGAGGTTTTCTCCGCAGCCCTCGACGAGAGCGGTCAGGTCGTCCAGTGCCCATGGCGTGGTGAGGTCGTTGATGCGCACCGCGATCGTCGGCGCGGCAAATCGTGTGTCGCGCACGGCGGCCACGGCGTTGTCGCGCGCCTGCCCCTTGCGGTTGGGCGCAACGGCGTCCTCCAGGTCGATGAAAATGTGATCCACAGCGATCGAAGCCGCCTTGGCGAGCATCTTCTCGCTGGAGCCCGGAACCGAAAGCTCGCAGCGCCGCAAACGTCTGATCTTCATGCCTTCTCCGCTGCTGGCTGGGGTTTAGGTTTCGCGCGCGTCCACTGCTGCGCGAGGAACTGCGGGATCCCGGCCAGTCCCTTCGGAAAGAAGCGCAGGATGAGCACGATGAGCACCGCTGTGACCAGGTAGCGACCAGGTCCCAGCGGCGCCATCACCTCGGACAGGATCGTGAAGACGAAGGCTCCGGCTATCGGCCCCCAGACGGTGCCGATGCCGCCCAGGAGCAGCATCGACAGCGCAAGCGTCAGGAACGAGAAGCCGAACATGTCTGGGCTCGCCGAGCGCACATACTGCGCATAGACCGCGCCGATCGCGCCGGGAAATATCGCGCTGAAGACGAAGGTCGCCAGGCGGATGCGCGACAGCGGCACGCCGCGGCTGACCGCGTAGGGCTCGTTGTCGCGGAGCGCGATCACCCGCCAGCCGAAGCGCGAGCGTGAGAACCAGGTCACCGCCGCGACCGTGATCGCCAGGATGGCCAGCGAAAGATAGTAGTAGCCGATGTTCTGGTAGTCGCGGAACGAGAAGGCACCGATCTCCAGCGGCGGAATCTGGACGAGACCGAAATTGCCGCCGGTGAGCTCGCGCTGGTTCAGCACGATCTGCAGGCAGAGCTGGCCGAAGGCGAAGGTGACGAGGATGACGTAGATGCCCTTCAGCCGCAGCACGGGCAGGCAGACGAGAACGCTGGCGACGACGGAGGCGACGATGCCGATCGGCATGCCCCACCAGGGCGAGAAGCCGAAGGTCTTGGTGAGGATGCCGGTCGCGTAGGCGCCGACGGCGAAGAAGGCCATATGCGCGAAGTTGAACACGCCGCCGTAGCCGAGCGTTATATTCCAGCTCGACACCAGGACGGCATACATGATGGCGATGATCGAGATGTGGCGGACGTAGGAATCGCCGTTGGCCAGCGGCAACACCAGCAGCACGGCGAAGAAGGTGGCGACGGCTATGGGGCGGGCGTTCTTCTCCATCGATCACGGCTTTCCGAGCAGGCCGTTCGGCCGAAGGACGAGGAAGGCGATGAAGACCAGGAACAGCATGGCCTGCGTCCAGTATGCGCCGAGGAAATAGGTGCTGATGGCCTCGCCGAACCCGACCAGATAAGCGCCGAGCACCGTTCCTGGCATGCTGCCCAGCCCGCCGAGGATGACGACGATCAGCGCCTTGAGCAGCGGCTCGCCGCCGAGGCCGGGCGTGATGAAGCGGATGGCGCCCAGCATGATGCCGGCAAAACCGGCGAGTGCCGCCGCGATCGCGAAGGCGATGGCGTACATGCGTTTCACCCGAATGCCGGACAGTTCGGCGAATTCGCGGTTCTGCGCCACCGCGCGGATGGCGCTGCCGGTCCAGGTGAAGCGCAGGAAGGCCCACAGCCCTAGCATCAGCAGGGGCGCCACCACGATGATCACCGCCTCGTGCCCTGAAATCGTCGTGCCGGCGATCTTGACGTTGCCCTCGACGAACTTGTCGAGCTGCTTAATGCGCGGTCCCCAGATCAGCAGTGCGGAGTTCTCGATGAAAAAGGCGCCCGACAGCGTCGTCATCACGGCGATCAGCACGATCTGTTTCTGTCCGAGGAAGGGGGCCACCAGCAGGTAGTTGATCACCAGCCCGAGCAGGGCGGCCACCAGGATCGCGACGATCACGCCGACCGCGAGGCCGAGATCGAGGCCGCGCGGGTCTGCGACGGTCCAGGCCACATAGGCGGCGACCGCCATCAGCGCGCCGTGGGTGAAGTTGAAGATGCCGAGCGTGTTCCAGACCAGCGCCAGGCCCGCCGCCATCAGCACATAGAGCGATGCGAGCACAAGACCGCTCGCGAAGATGGACTGGAAGCCCAGCAGGAGGGAATCAAGCGTGACCAAAGTACATTTCCACGATGCGCTGGTGTTCCAGGCCGCCGGCGCCGCTGATCTCGGCATGCACCGCGCCTTCGCTGACGAGAAGGAACCGGGTCGCCAGCGTCTGGAGAAATTCCGGATCCTGCTCGACGATGATGGTCTGGACGCCGGAGCCGATGATCGCTGCGATGGCGTCGCGCAGTTCCATTTTGAGCTTCGGCGACAGGCCGAGCGTCGGCTCGTCCAGGATCAGCAGCTTCGGCAGGCCCATCAGGCCGCAGCCTATGGCTACCATCTGGCGCTCGCCGCCGCTCAAGGTGCGGCAGCGCTGTCCGCGCCGTTCGGCGAGCCGCGGGAAAAGACTGAAGACGCGTTCGATCGTCTTCCTGCGCTCCGCGCGCGGGCCTTTCGCGAAGGCGCCCAGCCAGAGGTTTTCCTGCACGGTCAGGTCGGGAAACAGGGTGTTGCCCTGCGGCACATGGATCAGGCCGCTTTCGACGATCGCCGACGGGGACTTGTTGGTGATGTCGCGGCCGAGAAAATGCACCGATCCGGACCAGGCCGGCAGCAGGCCCGAAAGCGTGCGGAAGAGCGTGGACTTGCCGTGGCCGTTGGGACCGATCAGGCCGACCGTCTCGCCGGGCTCGATCCGGGCCGAGATGCCGTGCAGCACCGGCACGCGGCCGTAGCCCGAATGAAGGGAGCGGATTTCGAGCGCGGCGTCAGACATGGGCGGCCGCCGGCCCCAGGTAGGCCTCGATCACGCGCTGGTCGCGGATCACGTCCTGCGGCGCGCCTTCGGCGAGCAGTTCGCCGAAATTCAGCACCATCAGGCGGTTCGACACGGAAACCAGCAGCGAAATAATGTGCTCGATGACGATGATCGACACGCCGTCGGCATTGATGCGGCGGATCAGCTCGATCATCTGGGCCACCTCCGGTCGCGACAGGCCGGCCGCCGGCTCGTCGAGCAGCAGCACCTTGGGTCGGCAGGCAAGCGCGGTGGCGATCATCAGCTTCTTGCGGTCGTAGACGGTGATCTCGGAGGCGATGCGGTCCTGCTGGTCGAGCAGCTGGAAATCGTCGAGGATTTCACGGGCGCGGGCTTTGGCCGCGGCCGCGCCGGTGCGGAAATCCGCGTCAGGCATCGAAACCAGTACATTCTCCAGAACGGTGATGCTCTCGAAGTCGGTTTCGGTCTGGAAGCTGCGCACCAGGCCTTTTTCCACGATATGGCGCGGCCCCAGCCGGGTGACTGCCTCGCCGTCGATGCGGATTTCGCCGCTGTCGGGACCGAAAGGCACCTTGGTCAGGATGTTGAAAAGGGTGCTCTTGCCACTGCCGTTGGGTCCGGCAATGCCCAGCACTTCGTTGCGTGCGAGAGAAAAGGAGAGGCCGCGTATCGCCTTCAGGGCGCCGAAGCTCTTGCTGATGCCTTCGACGGCTAGGATATCGGTCATGCGCTGTTCGCCCGGTCGAGGGGAGACCGGCCTGAGCCGGCCTCCCGGTATGTGCTACTTGATCCAGGGCGGGGTCTGGCTCTTACCGGTAGCGTATTCCTTCGGATAGATGGTGACGCGGTCGCCGTCCCAGATCTGATAGAACTGGATCGGCAGATAGCCCGGTCCCTGCAGCGACAGGTGTGTGGCGGGGTCGAACTTGACGCGGCCGTGGACCATCTCCTTGTCGGTTGCGGCGAGTTCGGCGGACATCTTGGCATAGTCCTTGGGGTCTCCCACCTTCTTCAGCAGATCCGCGTAGAGGTAGACCATTTCATAGACGATATAGCCGTAGATGGACGAGTCGTAGCCGTATTCGGCCTTGTACTTGTCGCCGATCTCCTTGGTGCGCGGCCAGACGGAAGCGCTGATCGGGCCGCCGAGCATATTGTAGAGCACGCCGGTCGAGTTCTTCTTGGTGAGATCCACGAATTCGGGCACCGACGGGGCATACTGGATGAACAGCAGCGAGTTGGTAGGATCCTCCATGAACTGGTTCATGAAGGCTGCCGCGTTTGACGAGGAAGCCTCGGTGTTGATGATCACCGCCGGCGGGTTGGCGCGGATCTTGTTCAGCATCACGCGCCAGTCGTTGATCTCGACCGCCGGCACGACGTCGTCGAAGGTCATCTTCCAGCCCTTGGCGTCCATCGCCTTCTTCAGGCCGGCGTAGATCGGCATCGAATACGGATTGTCCGAGCCGATGATGGCGTAGGTCTTTTCGGCCGGCTTGAACGAGCCGTCGGCGATCATCTGTTCGATCACCGCCGGAAGCTCGCTCTGGTAGGCGTCGTAGGACGGCGCCAGCGACCAGACGTTCTTGAACTTGTCGGGGTTCGGCTGGATGATCGAGCGGTACTGGTTGGAGTTGGCCGCGACCATGTAGGGCACGCCGATGTCGGCGATGTAGTCCATCTCGAAGCCTGACAGGCTGCCGAACGGCGTGACGATGGCGCCCAGATCCGGCGTCGCCTTCAGGCGCTCGACGGCCGCGAGCACGGCGTCGGGGGTCATTTCCTTGGTGTCGAACTGCTCGACGTTGAGCATATAGCCGTTGACGCCGCCGGCCGCGTTGATCTCCTTGGCGGCCAGAAGCGCTCCGTTGTAGCCTTCCACGGCATCCGCCGCGAACGGCCCGGCAAACGCGCCGAGCACACCGAGCGTAACGGTTTTGTCCTCGGCCTGCGCCGTTGTGGCGGAGAACGCCGCCGCGACCGTGCCCACGGCCAGCGCGGCCGCCTTCAGCAGGTTGGTTCTTGTTCGCATGGTTCACCCTCTTATCGTGTTGTCCGAGGCCGGAACGCCCAGTCCTGCCGCGTTCGGGTCGGCAAAAATCTACCGGCGTCCAGCCGTGCAACAAGCGTGCAAATCGGCATAGTGCGATAAGTTTGCTTTATAGCCGACCACGTTTCGGCAGGCGTCCGCGCCAGCGGTCTCTGGCCACCAGCGAGGAAGCCACCTCCGACGTGAGCTGGGAGATCACCTCGGCGGCGCGCGAGCGCGGCCAGCCCCGCGCGGAGGCGAGATAGACCTTGCGTTCGATGCGCGGCTTTTCGATCCGCACGGCCAGCAGTTCGCCTTTCGCGCATTCCTGCTGGATGGCGCACCACGGCAGGATCGAATTGCCGTAGCCGGAAGCCACAAGCTGCTTGATGGCCACCAGCGAGTCGATCTCCGTCTTCACCTCGATGTCGAGCGAGGCGAAGGCGGAATAGCGGTCGATGGCGTGGCGCAGGCCGTGGCTCGAACCGGTCAGAACGAGCCGGTTTCCGCGCAATTCCTGCAGTTCGATGGTCTCGCGGCCTGCTATGAAGGAGCCAGCGGCCGATACGAAGTAGAGTTGCTCCTCCAGCAGCGGTATCAGGTCGAACGGCGCCTCCGGATCGATGTCGAACAGCACGGCCATGTCGAGCCGCCCCGCCAGAACCCATTCCGACAGGTAGCCGCTGTGGTTCTCGTTGATACGCAGGCTGACCGCCGGGTAGCGGGCCTCCACCGCCTGCAGAAGCGGCACCGTCAGGCCGATGGAGATGCTGGTCGGCAGGCCGATGGTAACGATGCCGGAGGGGTGGGCGGACGTCGTCTTGACGTCGATGGAGGCCTGATTGACCTGGCGAAGTATGGTTTCGGCATGACGCATCAGCGTTTCGCCGCACTCCGTCGGGGTGACGCCCTTGGTGCTGCGCTCGAACAGTTTGACGCCGAGTTCGGCCTCCAGATTGGCGACGTGGTGGCTCAGGGCCGGCTGGGCGACATTGAGGTCGACGGAGGCGCGTGAAAAGCTGCGGAACTTCGCGACCGAGAGGAAATAGCGCAGCTGTCTGACGTCCATGGGCTAACTCCATACTGTCCCGGTGGCCCATCACGCTCCGCCGGACGATCATATGCCCACCATAACTTTCCTGTCTAACTGTAGAAGAAGGTTGTTTTTGCGTCGGTGCAAGGCGCCTGCGACATATCGGCTCGCGCAGCAGCAGAAGAAGCCTCATGTCAGACAGCAAGCGCCCGCTCGAAAACGTCAGGGTTCTCGACATCGCCACCTTCATCGCGGCGCCGATGGCGGCCTCGATCCTCGCCGAGTTCGGCGCCGAAGTGATCAAGATCGAGCAGCCGCGGGACGGCGACCCGCTGCGGCGTTTTGGCGTTCCGACCGTTGCCACGGCCGACACGTTCTGCTGGCTGAGCGAGGCCCGAAACAAGAAGTCCGTCACGCTAGACCTGCGCCGCTCCGAAGGCGCGGACATCCTGCGCGAGCTTGTCGCGAAGTCCGACGTCCTGTGCGAGAATTTTCGGCCCGGAACACTCGAGAAATGGGGTCTCGGCTTCGACGAACTCTCGAAGATCAATCCGGCGCTCATCATGCTGCGCGTCTCCGGCTTCGGCCAGGACGGGCCCTATCGCAACCGGCCCGGCTTCGCGCGCATAGCTCATGCGTTCGGCGGGCTGGCGCATCTGACCGGCATGGAGGACGGGCCGCCGCTTACGCCAGGCTCGACCTCGCTTGCCGACTATGTCTCAGGCGTCTACGGCGCACTGGGCGTGCTGCTCGCGATGCGGGCGCGCGACCGCGACGGCAAGGGCCAGTATATCGACCTCGCGCTCTACGAGCCAATCCTGCGCATGCTGGACGATCTCGCCCCGGCCTATGCAGCTCGGGGTATCGTGCGCGGCCGCCAGGGGCTGGGTACGTCGAACGCCTGTCCGCACGGGCATTTTCATTCGCAGGACGGCTGGGTCGCCATCGCCTGCACCAACGACCGCATGTTCGCGCGTCTCGCCTCGGCGATGGGCCGGCCGGAACTGGCCGATCCCTCCCTCTACGGCACCACGGCTGCGCGGCTGCGCGACGCGCGCGAGGTCGATGCGATCGTGCAGCAGTGGGTGGGCACCATGACGACGGACGAGGTCGTCACGCTCTGCGCCGACCAGGACGTTCCCTGCGCCAACGTCAACACGATCGAGAGCATCTTTGCAGACCCGCACATCGCGCATCGCGGCAACCAGGTCGCCATCCGCCACGGACAGCTCGGCGATGTTCATGTTCCGGCGGTAGTGCCGCGGCTTTCGCGGACCCCCGGCGCCGTCGACAGCCTTGGGCCGGCGCTGGGTTCGGCCAATGCCGAGATTCTGGGTGGCGTGCTGGGTATGGATGAGGCCAAGATGGAATCACTAAAGGCTGCGGGCATCATCTAGGAAGCGGTTGCATGACGGATTTCCACACACTGCCGGACAGCCGCAGCCCGACGAGGGCAGTGTGGGACGACATCCTCGCGCGCGGGCCGGAGCTCTACCGCGAATACTGCCGCACCCCCATCGGCGCGCACAGCCCGAACCTCCAGTTCATCCTGCAGCATTTTCGCAAGGCGCCCTGCGCCGGCAAATATGTGCTGGTGGCTGTCGAACCGCACCGGCGCTGGCGGCTGGCCCGGCTGACCGGCCGGCGAGGCGATCCGGTGCGTTTGGAGGAAGGCATCGAATATACCGACCTCGCCGAGGCGGAACGCCACGTCTTCCGCCTGCGCTGGAAGGCGCTGTGCGGCGAAGATCTCGGGGAGGCGTAGCCATGGCGCTGCCCTACATCACAGGTTACCTCGACAAGATCAGCCTGACGCGCGGCGAGCGCCTCAAGGTGATGGTGAGTTGCACCGCGGCGAAAGAGTTCCGCGCCAGCCTTGTGCGCACCATTTGCGGCGATCTCAACCCGGAAGGCCCCGGCTTCCGCGAGGTCGAGATCGCGTCCGTGGCGGAGGGCACCTATCCGGCGCGCGAGCAGATCTGCAACGCCGGCTCCTGTGTCGTCGTGGCGCCCGACAGCCGCTTCGACGGCCTCTCCAGCTTCACGGTGCAGATGCATGTCTGGCCGACGACGCCGCTGAAGAGCGAGCAGGCGCTGCTGTGCCTGTGGGACGAGGCGTCCGGCCGTGGCTTCCGGCTGTTCATCGACGCCGACGGCTCGCTCGCGGCGACCGTGTCGGACGGTGAGGCCACCGCGCGCGTGGCTACGGGGATCGCGCTGACCGAAAGGCAATGGCATCTGGTCGGCGCGAGCTATGACAGTTCGGCCGGGACGCTATCGGTTCTACAGGAGCCCTATTCGCGCACCGGTGCCGGCGAGAAGCCGCTGACGGCGACGGTCAGCGTCCCGTTCGCCTTCGCGCTGCCTTCCGGCGCGGCGCTTTCGATCGCCGCGCGTATCGTTGGCGGCACGCCGGAGGCGCCGCTGACGGCGCAGCACTACAACGGCAAGATCGAGAAGCCGCGCCTTGTTTCGGCGGCGGCCTCGCGGCTGGAGATGGAAAAGTTCCGCGGAGAGGCGATACCGGCCGACGTTGCTCCGATCTGCGTCGGCTTCTGGGATTTCTCCGCCGGGATCGAAGGCGAGCGGATTGTCGACCGTTCGAGGCACGGGTTGCACGGCTTCACCGTAAACCTGCCGGCGCGGGCCATGACCGGCTCCAACTGGGCGGGTGAGGAAGTCTCGTGGCGGGCGGCTCCCGCCCAGTACGGCGCGATCCATTTCCACGATGACGATATCTACGACGCCCGTTGGGAGCCCGACATCGAATTCGATCTGCCGGACGATCTGCGCAGCGGCTTCTACGCCATCCGCCTCATCGCCGGCTTGGATGAGGAGCGTATCCCGTTCTTCGTGCGCCCAAAGGCGGGGGATCGGCCCGCGCCGGTCTGCCTTCTCGCCTCCACCGCGACCTACATGGCCTACGCCAACCTCAATCCGGTCCCTTTTCCGATCGCCGAACTCCTGTCGAG
>JAEUMA010000382.1 GCA_016793565.1 Rhizobiaceae bacterium | reverse complement strand
TCCTGCCGATGGCGCTTGCACGGCCGGACCGCACCTATCGCTATGCGCTGATCGCCACGGTCGCGTCCGTGCTCGGCGGCATCGCCGGCTGGATGCTCGGCTTCTACGCCTATGAGGCGCTGGCGAAGCCGATCCTGGAGTTCTACGGCAAGCTCGACAGTTTCGAGCAGCTTCGCAGCGAGGCCAGCGTCGGCTTCATGATCCTGATGTTCATCACCTCCGGCCTGGCGCATCTGCCGCCGATCAAGGTGGTGACCATCCTTGCCGGCGTCATGCACATCAACATCTGGGTGTTCATCCTGACGGCGATCGCCGCCCGCGGCGCACGCTTCTTCTTCCTCGCCTGGCTGCTGCGCCGCTACGGCGAGCCGATCCGCGACTTCATCGAGCGGCGCCTGGGTCTGCTGGCCGGCATCGCGGCGGCAGTCTTGATTGCGCTCTATTTCGTTGCAAGGTACGCGCTGTGAGCCAACCTAGCGCAAAACCGGACACCTGATGCTATGACCACAGTCGCCACCCACGCGGCCGGCCTGCCGGCCCATCGCCAACGCGACGCGGCGCTCTTCGCGCTCGTCGCCATGGTGGCGACCGTGGGCGGCGCCCTCGCCCTGCAGCATCTCGGCGGCTACATTCCGTGCAAGCTCTGCCTCGAGCAGCGCACCCCATACTACATCGGGATCCCGCTGATGGCGCTGGCGTTCCTGTCGGCGAGCTTCCGGCTGCCGGCCGTGATCGCGCGCGTGCTTCTCCTGGCCGGCGGACTGCTGATGGCGTGGGGTTTCTACCTCGGCGTCTATCACGCCGGCGTCGAATGGGCCTGGTGGCCGGGTCCGACCGATTGCGGCGCCGTCTCAGGCAGCGTCGACACCGGCGGCAAGGGCGTGCTCGACGCCCTCAACGCGGTGGTGCCGCCCTCATGCGACCAGGCGGCGCTGCGCATCTTCGGCCTTTCGCTCGCCGGATGGAACGCGATCGCCACGCTGGTGATCGGCGGCGTCGCCTTCTGGGGTGCGGCGCAGAAGGCCTGACGCCGCCCGGCCCGGCAGACCCTTACGGCTCCAGTTCGACATCCCAGTAGAGATAGTCCATCCAGCTTTCGTGCAGATAGTTCGGCGGGAACAGCCTGCCATTGTTGTGCAGGTCGTGCACGGTAGGCTGGAACGGCTTCTGCAGCGGCCACATCTTGGCGTGGGCCGGCAGCAGGCCGCCCTTCCTGAGATTGCACGGCGAGCAGGCCGCGACCACGTTTTCCCAGGTGGTAGCCCCGCCGCAGTGGCGCGGAATCACATGATCGAACGTCAGATCCTCAGAGGTGCCGCAATACTGACACTGGAAGCGGTCGCGCAGGAACACGTTGAAGCGCGTAAAGGCGGGATAGCGCGAGGGCTTCACGTAGCTCTTCAGACTGACCACGCTGGGCAGCTTCATACTGAAGGACGGTGACGAAACCGCCTGCTCGTATTCGGCCACGATGTTCACGCGATCGAGAAACACGGCCTTGATGGCATCCTGCCAGGACCAGAGCGACAGCGGGTAATAGCTGAGCGGACGATAGTCCGCGTTCAGCACAAGAGCAGGAAGCCCATCCGGAGATACGGCGACCGTCACCCAATGCCCTCCTTCGTAGAAGCCATCACAGGCGCAGATAGTGTAAGCCCGACATGACAGCATTGTGAAGCGCCGCTCATGCCGCTTGCCGCGTCTGGAAACAAAAAATCTGCGGCTTTTTAAGGGTTTGTGACCGTGGGCATGGCGTCGCGGCCGCGCGTGGCACGGTAGTAAGCCCAAAACAGGCGGGCCGCGACGCCACGCCACGGCGACCATGATTCGGCTATTTCCGACAGCGCGGCGGGCTGCGGACGGTGGCCGAGCCGCAGCGCGTCACCCACCGCGGCCTGCAGGGCAATGTCCTTGGCGGGGAAGATGTCGGGATGTCCGGCGCAGAAGAGCAGGTAGATCTCCGCCGTCCAGGGCCCGATGCCGGGCAGGGCGACGAGCCGCGCCATCGCCTCGCCGGGTTCGAGGCCGCAAAGCTCTTCGAGGTCGAGGCCGTCGCGTGTGGCCGCAGCGACGGCGAGCAGCGTGCGGATCTTGGGTCCGGACAGGCCGGCCTGCCGCATGACGGGCTCGCCGCCGGCCAGAAGCGCCTCCGGCGTCAGCGGGTCGAGCAATGCGCCGAGGCGGCCATAGATGGCCCGCGCGCTCGCCGTCGAGACCTGCTGGGAAACGACGATCGAGGCGAGGCTGGCAAAGCCCGGCTCGCTCAGCCGCAGTGGCACGTCGCCCGCTGCCGCGCGCACGGCGGCAAGCCGTGGGTCCAGCCGTGCAAGCGCGTCGAGGCCTTCGTCAACGTCGTCGAGCGTCGTGATGCGTCGCATGGGCGGCCTTGTCTCTCGCGGACGCGGACAGTAGCAATCGGGACATGGCCGCTACAACCCGCCCGCCGAGGCCCTGGTGACAACGACCTTCCGCTTCGCTCCCAGCCCCAATGGCGAACTGCATCTCGGCCATGCCTATTCCGCGCTGCTCAATGCTTCGCTGGCGCGGCGCAGGGGCGGGCGGTTCCTGCTGCGGATCGAGGACATCGACACCATTCGTTGCACGCCGGCTTTCGAAGCCGGCATCATCTCCGACTTGGAGTGGCTCGGCCTGCGCTGGGAAGAGCCGGTGCGCCGGCAGTCGGAGCATTTCGACGCCTACCGGGCCGCGCTCAAGCGTCTGATCGACGGGGGACTGGTCTATGCCGCCTTCATGTCGCGGGGCGAAGTGCGCGCCTATATCGAGCGCACGACTGGCGGTGAAACGGCGTGGCCGCGCGATCCCGACGGCGCGCCGCACTATCCGCCGGTGGACAGGTCATTGTCGGTTGGAGAGCGCCGGCGCCGCATCGAGGCGGGCCATCCCTTCGCCTGGAGGCTCGACATGGCGAGCGCCGTCGCCGCCGCAGGAACCGGTCTCTCATGGTGCGAATTTGCCGACGAGACGCTGGGCGGGAGCCAGGAGACCGCAGCCGATCCGGCGGCCTGGGGCGACGTCGTGATTGGAAGGCGCGAGCTTCCCACCAGCTATCATCTGTCGGTCGTCGTCGACGATGCCCTTCAGGCGGTGACGCATGTGGTGCGCGGACGCGATCTCCATGCCGCGACCTCGGTCCATCGCCTGCTCCAGCGCCTGCTGGGGCTGCCGGCGCCGTCCTACTTCCATCACAGGCTGGTCGTCGACGCGGACGGCAGGAAGCTGTCGAAGAGCCTCGGAGGTACGGGATTGCGAGCATTGCGGGAAGGCGGCGCCACGCCCTCCGACATTCGTGCGATGGTTGGGATACGGGAGGCAATCAGCCCCAGCGCGCTATCCCGGCCTTGATGCCCGCCAGGAGGGCGATCGAGACGAAGGCGCCGGCCAGGCCGGCGCCCATGGCCAGCTTGAGGTCCTTGAGGTTGATGCCGGCATAGTTGACGAGCAGGATCGCGCCGAAGAAGCCCAGGGTGAACAGCACCATATTGCCGATGGGACCGAAGCCGTCCTCGCGCATGATGGCATCGAGCGCCGCGCCGAAAAACAGCGCGAGCACCATCACGAAGGCGACGGCCATCAATAGCCAGGCCGGGTCGAGGTTCCAGATCATGCCCGATCCCTCCAAACACCGTGAGCCTCGCCATGCCAGCGGCCGCGAGGTTCACCAGCGACGAACATATGCTTCAATTCTTTAGCTTTGCTTGCACCGTTGGATCGCCTTAGAGCCTTCGCGTCCCGGCGGTCGGGGGGAGACCAGTAATGGCGTCCGTCAAGCGGCTGATTCCGGCGCTTTTCGTGGTTCTGTGGGCGACCGGGTTCATCACAGCGCGCTACGCGATGCCGTGGATCGAGCCGTTCCTGTTCCTGGCGGTGCGTTTCGGCCTGACCGCGGTGATTTTCGCGGTATTGGTACTGGCGCTCGGCAGGCGGTTCGCCACCGGCCGCGAGGCGGTCGGCGCCGCCGCCGCCGGCACGCTCATGCACGGGGCCTATCTCGGCGGCGTCTTCTGGGCCGTGCGCCATGGCCTGCCGGCGGGCCTGGCAGGGCTGGTGGTCGGACTGCAGCCGTTGATCACGGCGCTGCTTGCCGGCCCCCTACTTGGCGAGCGCGTCCTGCCACGGCATTGGCTGGGGCTTGGCCTGGGCTTCGTCGGCGTCGCCATCGTGATCTGGCCGAAGCTAGGGATTTCCGGCAGTGGCGTCGGGGCCGCGACGCTGGGCGCCGCCCTGGCGGGCGTGGTTGCGATGAGCGCCGGCACCATCGTGCAGAAGCGGTTCGGCGGCTCGAGCGACCTGCTGGGCGGAGCGTTCTGGCAAGATGTCGGGGCGACGACGCTGACCGGCCTCGCTTCGCTGACCACCGAGACCTGGACCGTCACCTTCAACCATGAACTGGTTCTGGCGATGCTCTGGTCGGTGCTGGTGATGTCGCTCGGCGCCATCCTTCTGCTGATGGTGCTGATCCGCGACGGCGAGGTGTCTCGAGTGGCGTCGCTGTTCTACCTGGTGCCGGCGGTGACCGCGCTGA
>JAEUMA010000349.1 GCA_016793565.1 Rhizobiaceae bacterium | reverse complement strand
AATCCTGCCAGCTCAGGCCGGCGTCGAGCGCGAAGGTCTTCACGTCGAGGACGCCGCCATCCTTGTAGCGTTGCAGCCGGACACCCTTGCCCCGCGCCATTTCCGGAACCTCGGCCAGCGGGAAGATCAGCATCTTGCGGTTCTCGCCGACGATGGCGACGTGATCGCCGGAGATGGCGACACAGCGTGTGGCCTCGTCCGGCGTCTTGACGTTCATCACCTGCTTGCCCTTGCGGGTGTTGGCGATCACCTCGCTCTCCGGCACCAGAAAGCCGTAGCCCTCGTGCGATACGAGAAGGAGACGCCGAGCGGGATCGTGCACGAAGGCCGTCACGATGTCCTGGTCGTTCTCCATGTCGACGATGATGCGGATCGGCTCGCCATGGCCGCGGCCGCCCGGCAGACGGTCCGCCCCGATCGTGTAGAACTTGCCGCCGGTGGTGAAGACGATGATCTTGTCCGTGGTCTGCGCATGGAACGCCAGCTTGAGGCTGTCGCCCTCCTTGAAGCCCAGCGCGGAATGGTCGGTCAGGTGCCCCTTCAGTGCGCGCAACCAGCCCTTTTCCGAGATGATGACCGTAACCGGCTCCTTTTCGATCATCGCCTGCTGGATGTCGGTCAGGTCGTGGTCGGGCGCATCCGCGAAGGTCGTGCGGCGCCGGCCGAGTTCGGTTTCCGGGCCGTATTTCTCGCGGATCTTGGCGACTTCCCATTTGACGGTCGCCCACTGCTTGGCCTCGGACCCCAGCAGGTCTTCGGTCTGCTTCTTCTCCGCTGACAGCGCATCGAACTCCTTACGGATTTCGAATTCCTCGAGCTTGCGCAACGCACGCAGGCGCATGTTGAGGATCGCCTCGGCCTGCGCGTCGGTGAGCCCCCAGCGGGCCATCATCACCTGCTTCGGTTCGTCCTCCTCGCGGATGATCCGGATCACTTCGTCGATGTTGAGATAGGCGATCAGATAGCCGCCGAGGATCTCGAGCCGCCGCTCGATCTCGGCCAGGCGGTGCCGCGAGCGCCTGATCAGCACTTCGCGGCGATGGTCGAGCCATTCCAGCAGCGCCTGCCTCAACGACAGGACATTGGGCACCTTGCCGCGCGAGAGAACGTTCATGTTGAGCGGGAAGCGGACCTCCAATTCGCTCAGCTTGAACAGCGATTCCATCAGAAGGCCGGGGTCGACCGTCCGGCTCTTCGGCGTCAGCACGACGCGGATGTCCTCCGCGCTCTCGTCGCGGATGTCCTCGAGCAAGGGCAGCTTGCGGGCAATCAGGAGCTCGGCGATCTTCTCGATCAGCCGCGCCTTCTGGACGCCGTAGGGTATTTCCGTGACGACGATGTTCCAGGTTCCGCGGCCCTGGTCCTCCTGGCTCCACCGGGCGCGCACGCGAAAGCCGCCGCGGCCGGTCTCATAGGCTTCGCGGATGGCCGAACGTTCCTCCACGATGATGCCGCCGGTCGGGAAATCCGGCCCCTGGACGAATTCCAGCAGCTTGGCGGTGTCCGCGTCACGATGATCGATCAGGTGCAGCGCGGCGTCGCACAGCTCGGCCGCGTTGTGCGGCGGGATCGAGGTCGCCATGCCGACGGCGATGCCGGACGAGCCGTTGGCGAGCAGATTTGGGAAGGCTCCCGGCAGTACGGAGGGCTCCTCGTCCTCCTCATTGTAGGTGGGACGGAAGTCGACCGCGTCCTCGGTGATGCCTTCGAGCAGAGCGGTGGCCGCCTCCGTCATGCGGGCTTCGGTGTAGCGCATGGCAGCGGCACTATCGCCGTCGATATTGCCGAAGTTGCCCTGGCCGTCGACCAGCGGGTAGCGCATGGAAAAGTCCTGCGCGAGGCGCACCAGTGCGTCATAGATCGACTGGTCGCCGTGCGGATGGAAATTGCCCATCACCTCGCCGACGATCTTGGCGCATTTGGCGAAGCCCTGCTCCGGATTGAGACGCAGCAACCGCATGGCATGAACGATGCGGCGGTGGACCGGCTTCAGGCCGTCGCGCACGTCGGGCAGCGCACGATGCATGATCGTCGACAAAGCATAGGCGAGGTAGCGCTCCTCGAGTGCCGCCTTGAGGTCGATCGGTTCCACGTGATCTCCGCCACTCGAACCTGGCGGGTCCAGCCTCTTTCCCATGGGATTCGGGTTAGACGAGCCGGCGTTTCCTGGCAAGAAGGTCGCCGGCCTTCATGCGCCGTTCACGGTTTTTCCTCGAGTCGATTGCCTTTTCGCCCGAATTTCGCTCAATGTTGCCCAAACCATGCTGTCTATGCGGAACCAGGGCCGCTGCATCGGACGGTCGTCTTCATCGCAACAGCAGGATGATTCCTATGAATTCTATGCGTGATCTTTCCCTGAAGCTCGCTCTGACGGCGATGGCGCTGTCGGCCACCGTCGCGACCGGCTGGGCTCAGGACGCCGGCGCCGCCGCTGAACGCTTCAAGAAGCTGCTGGCCGCGCAGGGCGTCGAACTCGGCTGGGAAAGCCTCTCCGGCGGCGGTTCCGACTTCGTGCTCAAGAACGTCTCGGTCGTCCCGGCGGGCCAGCAGGACAAGCTCAACATCGGCGACGTCACCTTCAGCGATGTCGAGGAAGCGGACGGCGGTGTTTCGGTCGGCGAGATCAGCACGCAGGCGCATACGATCGAGAAGGATGGCGCCACCATCGCGATCAGCCCATTCGTCTTGACTGGCGTTCATCTGCCGGCCGACGGAAACACCGACCCGGTGGCGTCGGTGCTGTTCTACAAGCAGGCGGACCTCGAAAGCGTCAACGTCAAGATGGGCGACAAGCAGGTGTTCGACATGCAGAAGCTGCATATCGACGTGACCCCGCCGACCGCCGACGCGCCGATGGGCTTCACCGGCTCGGCCGACAGCTTCACGGCGGACCTGTCGACGGTCGGCGACCCGAACGCCAAGGCGGTACTGGAGGCTCTCGGCTACCAGACGCTGAGCGGCGACTTCGAGATGGCCGGCACGTGGCAGCCGGCCGACGGCCGCATGGCACTGACCCAGTACGACCTCAACGTGAACGACGCCGGCTCGTTCGGCTTCACCTTCGATATCGGCGGTTATACGCCGTCCTTCATCAAGTCGCTTCAGGACATGCAGAAGCAGATGGCCGCGCAGCCGGCCGGCGCGGACCAGTCGGCGGCGGGGCTCGCCATCCTCGGGCTGATGCAGCAATTGACCTTCAATACCGCGTCGATCCGCTACGACGACGATTCGCTGACCGGAAAGCTGCTCGAATATTACGGCAAGCAGCAGGGCATCTCCGCCAAGGATCTTGCCAACCAGATCAAGGCGCTGGTGCCTTTCGGCATGGCCCAGCTCAATAATCCGGAGTTGACGGCGTCGGTCAGCACTGCCGTCAACAAGTTCCTGGACGATCCGAAGAGCCTGGAGATTACGGCGCAGCCCGCGTCGGCGGTGCCGTTCGCGCTGATCATGGCCGGCGCCATGGCAACGCCGCAGGATCTGCCCAAGACCCTCGGCGTGACCGTGGCCGCCAACGAGGACTGAGCGTTCTACCCGAATCGCCTTACGGCCCGGCGCCTGCGCCGGGCCGTTTTCTTTGGCTCGCCAGCGTTCACCGTTCAGCCGTAATCGCGGCCAATTGCGGCCCCGTTCCGCCGGCAGTGTCCTGTACCGGAAGACAGGACATTGCCGATGATCAAGACTGCGCTCGTGACCCTGACGGTGATTGGCTGCGATTGCGACGGGCGGTTGTGCGAATTCATCTCGGAGACGCCGCCGACCTGGCAGACGGTCGCCGAGTGCGAGGCGGCCGCCCAGGCCCGGATCACCACCGGCCACTCGCTCGACTATCCTCTCATCACAAGCATCTGCCGGGAGACGGTCTCGCCGGAAGCGACCGCGTCGGTAGCCGGCGTTGCGGCGGCAGTTCCGGCTTCGAAGGCTCCAGATGTCGAAGCGAGGCCGCAGGGCTTCGCGATCGAGGAAACCATCGCCGATGGCGGCGCCGTAGTCTACCGCTGGACCGCCGCCGGCTACGTCAAGGTCGTGTCCGGGTTCGACCACGCGGCCGGCCGAGCCGTCGACTTCCTGCGCAGGTCGGCCGACAGGTTCCTGCCCGCCAGCCTGTTGGGCGACTGATCGCAGAACGGATCAGCCCGCCGTCCAGGCGGCGACAGTCGTCGACAAGACGATTCCGGCGCCGCGACGGAGATCGCGCATGCTGAGCGGCTCGCCGGCGCCGACCGGCGGAACGTGGATGAAGCCGCAGACGCGCGGATTGAATCCGTCGCACGCGCGCGCCAGCGACAGCGTCATCGCCATGTTGCAGAGGTAGCCGCCCGCATCGTCCGACCATTCCACCGGCAGGCGGGCGGCGGCGAGCGCCGCGTGGATGGCCTCGAGCGGCAGGGTCGACGGCAAGGCGGCTGGCCCGGCGCAGATCGGCCCGTCGGGCGGCATCGCGCCGGAATTATCGGGCCTTGCGGCCGCAAACCGGTTGCGCGCCGTGCGCTCCAGGCGAAAGCCGTTGCAACCTAGCGCCAGGCCGAAATGAAGGGCGATGTCGGGACCGAACTCGCGTCCTATCCGCGACAGGCGCGGCGCGACCGCGCCGTACTCCACCGGCAGGACTTCGGCGCGTAAAGCACCCATGCCCTCGACACGCGGCGGATGCTTGCTCAGCCATTGGACGAGCGCCTGCGTCGGGTTGACGGGCGCGCCGGGGAACGGCTCGAAGCCGGTCACCAGCACGCGGGGCGCGGTCGTCGGCGTCGTCAGGCGTCCTTCTTGGGCTGCACCACGCGCAGATGCAGCTCGCGCAACTGCTGCGGCGTCGCCTCGGACGGAGCGTTCATGAGCAGGTCGAAAGCCTGCTGGTTCATCGGGAACATGGTGATCTCGCGCAGGTTCCTGGCGCCGAGCAGCAGCATGACGATGCGGTCGACGCCCGCCGCCATGCCGCCATGCGGCGGCGCTCCGTACTGGAACGCGCGATACATGCC
>JAEUMA010000283.1 GCA_016793565.1 Rhizobiaceae bacterium | reverse complement strand
CACGATCACACCCCCGCCTGCTGGCGCTGGCGCCGCAGGTGCGGCGGCATCTCGGCGTAGACGCCCTCGAACATGTCGCGCACGGAAGGCTTGCCGCCCGAATGCAGCGTGCCGTGCTTTTCCGCCTGCTTCTGCGCCCCGATCACGCTGTCCAGCACCTCGGCCTCGGCTTGGCTGTGGCGCTCCTCGCTCCAGGCGCCCTTCACGATCAGATGGTTCTTCAGCCGGATCACCGGGTCGCCCAGCGGCCAGGCTTCCGACTCCTCCTTCGGCCGGTAGGCGGCCGGATCGTCCGAGGTCGAATGCGCGCCGACGCGGTAGGTCACATATTCCACCAGCGTCGGCCCGAGATTTTTCCGCGCCCGCTCCACCGCCCATTTGGCGACCGCGTGCACGGCCAGATAATCGTTGCCGTCGACCCTGAGTGCCGGGATGCCGAACCCTAATCCTCGCGCCGCAAACGTGCCGGAGCCGCCGCGGGCGATGCCCTGAAAGGTCGAGATCGCCCACTGGTTGTTGACGATGTTGAGCACCACCGGCGCCTTGTAGGTGGAGGCGAACACCAGCGCGGCGTGAAAATCGCTCTCGGCGGTGGCGCCGTCGCCCACCCAGCCCACCGCGATCCGCGTGTCGTTGCGGATCGCCGAAGCCATCGCCCAGCCGACCGCCTGGATGTACTGCGTGGTCAGGTTGCCGGAGATCGAGAAGAAGCCGTGGTCGCGCGCCGAATACATCACCGGCAGCTGGCGCCCCTTGATCGGGTCGGCCTCGTTGGAAAAAATCTGGTTCATCATGTCGACCATCGGGTAGCCGCCGGCGATCAGCAGGCCGGCCTGGCGATAGGTCGGAAAATTCATATCGCCCGGCTCCAGCGCCTGACGGAAGGCGCAGCTCACCGCCTCCTCGCCCATGTGCTGCATGTAGAAGGAGGTCTTGCCCTGGCGCTGCGCCATCTGCATGCGCTGATCGAAGGCGCGCAGCGTCATCATGTAGCGCAGCCCGTCCAATAGTTCGGCGTCGGTCAGCGTGCCGGCCCAGGGGCCGACCGCGTTGCCGTCGCGGTCGAGCACGCGGATGATCGAATAGGCCATGTCGCGGATTTCGCGCGGATCGACGTCGATCGGCGGCCTCGCCACCGAACCCGCGCGCGGAATGGGCACGTTGGAGAAGTCGGGTTTGCCGCCGGGGCGCACCTCCGGTTCCGGCACATGCAGGCTGAGCTTGCCCTCGGGCATCCTCGTTCTCCTCCTTCAGATCGCGTCCGGCACCACCGAAAGCTCGCGCTTCAGGCAGCGCAGCGCAAAACAGGAGCGGGAATGGCGCACGCCCGGGATGCGGTAGAGCTTCTTGCGCAGAAACTCCTCGTAGCCGGCCGTGCCGCTCACCGCGACCTTGATGATGTAGTCGTATTCGCCGGTGGTCAGATAGGCTTCCAAGACCTCGGGTAACGCCGTCAACGCGGCCCCGAACGCTTCCAGCACCTCGTCGTCGTGCCGTTCCAGCGTCACCTCAATGATGACGGTCTCGGAAAGGCCAAGCTTCGCCTGGTCGAGCACGGCCGAATAGCCGGTGATATAGCCGTCGTCCTCCAGGCGCTTGACGCGCTGCCAGCAGGGGCTGGCCGACAGGCCGACCCGCTCGGAAAGCTGCGTGCTGGTCAGCCGCGCGTTGCCGAGCAGCTCGCGCAGAATGCGTCGGTCGATATGGTCAAGCGGCTTCAGCGCACCCTCCAGTACGGCGATAATATGATGCAGGCTACCGCACAAACGGGAAATAGCAAACGAATTTCCTGTGATTGAAAGAGATTGCCGAATGATATGGCGGCAATGAAAGGAAATTACGAAAAATAGAAAAGGACTTTTCGAATCCTGCCGGCTACGCTGCGCGCCTTGCCGGAGCCTAGGGAATGTACCAAGTCGAATTTCTGACCTGCGATGCGCTGGACCATCTGCCGCGTGCGCTGGACGTCATTCGCAAGATGGGCTTTGCGCTGGTCGACCTGCAAATGAAAACAGCGCCGGGCGGCGCGCGGGTGCACATGATCCTCGACGGCGCCGGCGCGCAGTCGGCCGCGGTGTTTGCCGAACGCGTCTCGGTGCTGCGCGGGCTGGAGCGCTTTTCGATGCGGGAACTGGCCGGGGCCTGAGGGGGAGGGGGGACTGGTTACGTCGCGGTCCCTAACCCTTCGCCAGATGCGGGCCGATCAGCGACAGATCGGCGGCGCTCAGCCGGTCGCTGGCGGTCCAGGACTGGTGCCAGTACGGGTAGGTGAGCGGCAGCAGACTGACGGTGTCGAGGCGCGCACGCTCCTCGGCCGTCAGCTTCAGGTCGGCGGCGCCGAGATTGTCCTTGAGCTGCGCCTCCGTTCGGCCGCCGATCACTACGGAGGTCACGGCGTCGCGGCCGAGCAGCCATGCCAGCGCCACCTGCGCACCGGAAACGCCGCGCTGCGCAGCGATCTCGACCAGCACGTCGACGATGCGCCACAGCCGGTCCTCGTCACGGATCGGCGGCTCCGTCCAGCCGGCAAGTTGGCGCGTGCCCTCCGGCGAGGCGTTGCGGCGGTGCTTGCCCGACAGCAGACCGCCGGCCAGCGGGCTCCACACCAGCACGCCGAGCCCCTGGTCGATCGACACCGGCAGCAGTTCGTACTCGGCCTCCCGCGCTTCCAGCGTGTAGTGGATTTGCTGGCTGACGAAGCGTGGGAGACGGTTCGCGGCGCTGACGCCCAGCGCCTTCATGATGTGCCAGCCGGAATAGTTGGAGCAGCCGACATAGCGCACCTTGCCGGCGCGTACGAGGCTGTCCAGCGCTTCCAGCGTTTCCTCCAGCGGCGTCTGCCCGTCCCACTCGTGCACCTGGTAGAGGTCGATCACGTCGGTGCGCAGCCGCTTGAGGCTCGCCTCGCAGGCGTTGATCAGATGGTATCGCGAAAGACCGCGGTCGTTCGGGCCTTCGCCCATGGCGAAGCGGGCCTTGGTGGCCAGCAGCACGCCGCCCTTGCGCTGCCCGCCGAGAGCCTCGCCGACGATCTCCTCGCAAGCGCCGAACGAATAGATGTCGGCGGTGTCGATCAGGTTGACGCCGGCGTCGATGCACAGGTCGATCTGCCGGCGCGCCTCGTCCAGGCCGACATTGCCGACCTTGGCGAAGCCGCCCTTGCCGCCCATGGTCATGGTGCCCAGCGTTATGGTCGAAATTTTGAGGCCGGAACGGCCGAGCAGGCGATATTCCATGGCAAAACCCTTCTGGTGCGGTCCGGCTTGGGGAACTCAGCGACTGAACGCGTCGAGCGCCATGTCGCGGATGGCGTCGTAGACGCCGGGGCCGCCCGCCAGCACGCGCATGCCGTGCTCGATCATGCGCTGCGTATCGGGCTGCTCGACGATGCCTCCCGCCTCTTCGATGATCAGCATCGCCGCCAGGCAGTCCCACGCGTTCATGTGTTCCTCCGCATAGCCGAGCAGCCGGCCGGCCCCGACATAGGCGAGCATCAGCGCGCCCGAGGCGTTGCGGAAGAACAGGCCGCCGGCACCCAGCAGCATCTCGATCAGCGGCAGAACGTGGCCGGCGACGCTGCGGTTGGAGCAGCCGACGCCGACCGACCCTTGCGTCAGGCTGGTCGCCGAAGTCACGCGGATCGGCCGTCCGTTGACGAAGGCGCCGCCGCCGAGCCGGGCGCTGAAAGTCTCGCCGGAGCAGGGCTCGTGTACCACGCCCACCACGGTGCTGCCGTCATGGACGCAGGCGATCACCACCGCCCAGGCCGGAATGCCCCGCACGAAATTGGCGGTGCCGTCGATCGGGTCGATGATCCAGCGGTAGCCCGAGCTGCCGCTGACCGGCGCATGTTCCTCGCCGACGATGCCGTCTTGCGGATAGCGCTCGGCGATCGCCGCGCGCACGAAAAGCTCGACCTCGCGGTCGCCGTTGGACACCAGATCCTGATGGCCCTTGCTTTCTATGGTCAGCTTGTCGAGCTCGCGGAAGAACCGCATGCCGAGCTCGCCGGCCCGCTGCGCAAGGTCGATGGTGAAGGCGAGGCGCTGCTGTTCGTCCGACATGGTCGCTCCGGAGGATGGGGAACCCGTCCGTAGGCTATTTTCGGCGCCAAGGAAATCGCGTCTCGCGACCCTCCGCCCCGAGAGCCGGAAATGCTCTAAACCGACGAGGACAGCTTCAGGCCGACGATGCCCGCCAGGATCAGGCCGATGCAGGCGAGCCGCACCGCCGTGGCCGCCTCGCCGAGCAGCACGATGCCGAGGATCGCCGTGCCGACCGTGCCGATGCCCGTCCACACCGCATAGGCGGTGCCAACCGGCAGCGATTTCAGCGCCAGCCCGAGCAGGCCGAGGCTGATCAGGATGCAGACGATGGTGAAGACGGTCGGCAGCGGCCGGGTGAAGCCCTCGGTGTATTTCAGGCCGATCGCCCAGGCGACTTCAAACAGCCCGGCGAGGAAGAGAAAGAGCCAACTCACGGAAGAACCTCCTGTGAAGGGCCGTCCCTTCCTTGCCATGGCGGCTACGGGTCGTCCCGCGCCGGGATGCTGCTCAGGCCGGATGCCGTCCGGCCTCGACGCCGAACTCGGCGGCGTGGTCGACCAGCGTATGCCACAGGCTGCCGGCGAAGGTCGAGAAGACGATCAGGTCGAACACCGCGCCTTCCGCGTCGTCGGCGCGCCGCCACAGATTGACGCCGGTGTGGTCGACCGAGGTGGCGGCCGCCGCGCCCGTCGCGAAAGCCCTCGGATGAAGGTCGACGGAGCAGACCTTGGCCAGCATGTCGCGCGCGCGGGCACCCTGAATGCGGATCATGGCGCGCCCGCCGGTCTGGTCGGAGAGTGAAGCCGATCCGGCGAAGGCGTCTGCCAGCCGCTTCTCCCAGTCGGCGCCGTAGCCGGCCGGAAACAGCGCCAGGAACTGCTGCGGGCCGGACCAGACCAGCGTAGCGCCGGAACCCTCGACCGCGGCGGGATTGGCCGGCGCGGATACGCCGAACAGGCCTTGCGCCGCCGCCTCCGTCTCCGCCCAGCGTCCGCGCCTGGCCTGCACCTGCATCAGCGAGAAGCCGGTCAGTTCCGTCAGCTTGAGTCCTGCCGGGCCGCTCTTTTCGCCGAGGCGGCCGGGTTTCAGCGCCGCCTGCAGCGGGCTTACGGGTGTCCAGGAGAAATCAGCCACGCTGGCGTCCTCCCTCGGGATCGTAGAACAC
The DNA here is from genome assembly GCA_016793565.1 of Rhizobiaceae bacterium. GTDB lineage: Bacteria > Pseudomonadota > Alphaproteobacteria > Rhizobiales > Rhizobiaceae > JAEUMA01. The sequence goes on along the minus strand of JAEUMA010000283.1, from coordinate 12,699 downwards.
GTTGTCGCACAGTTCGACCTCGTAGGTCTCGGAGCGCAAAGGGTCGTAGGCGGTGACGATCTCGCCATGCCGTTCTCGCCCGCGCGCGACCAGGCCGAGGCCGATCCACTGTTCGAGCATCGGCGAATAGCAGACCGAGGTCACGTAGCCCTGGTCGGTTTGCGGCGAGGGCGAGGCGTCCTTGGGAAGGAGATGCGCGCCCGAGCGCAGCCGCCGACCCTTGTCGACCGGCTTGACGCCGACAACGACCTGCCGGTCCGGCGCCACCAGCGCCTCGCGGCCGGCCATGGCGCGGCCGATATAGTCCTTCTTAGTCGACATCATCTTGCCGAGCCCCAGGTCACCGGCCGTCGTGGTGCCGTTGAGCTCAGGTCCGGCGACGTGGCCCTTCTCGATGCGCATCACGCCGAGCGCCTCGGTGCCGTAGGGCGTCACGCCGAACGCCTTGCCGGCAATCATCAGGTTGCGGGCCATCGCGTCGCCATAGCGCCCGGGCACCGAGATCTCGAATGCCATCTCACCAGAGAACGAGATACGGAAGAGCCGCGCCTTCAGCCCGCCGCGCAGCAGCACCTCGCGCGCCGCCATGAACGGGAAGCCTTCGTTGGAAAGGTCCTCCGACGGATCGACCAGTTCGCGCAGCAGGTCGCGCGTCTTCGGTCCGGCGATCGAGAACTGCGCCCACTGGTCGGTGACCGTGGCGAGCTGCACGTCGAGTTCGGGAAACAGCACTTGCCGGCAGAATTCCAGATGCTGCATCACCAGCCCGGCCTTGGCCGTGGTCGTGGTGAGGAAATAGTGGTCTTCGGCCAGCCGCGAGGTGGTGCCGTCGTCGTAGACGATGCCGTCCTCGCGCAGCATGATGCCGTAGCGTGCCTTGCCGACGCCGAGCGTCGAGAAGGTGTTGATGTAGACGCGGTCGAGGAAGGCGCCGGCATCCGGTCCGCGCACGTCGATCTTGCCGAGCGTCGAGACGTCGCAGAAGCCGACGCCCGAACGCACGGCCTTGACCTCGCGCGTCACCGATTCCAGCCAGTCCTTCTCGCCCTTTTTCGGATACCACTGCGCGCGCTTCCACAGGCCGGTGTCGACGAACACCGCGCCCTGTTCTTCGGCCCAGTGATGCGAATGCGGCAGGCGCACGGAGTGGAAGTTCTCGTCGCGGTGATGACCGGCCAGCGCGCCGATCGCCGTCGGCACGTAGGGCGGCCGGTAGATCGTCGTGCCGGTCTCGGCAATGCCCTTGCCGGTCAGCTCGGCCATCACCGCCAGGCCGACGACGTTCGAGGTCTTGCCCTGGTCGGTCGCCATGCCGAGCGTGGTGTAGCGCTTCAGGTGCTCGACCGATTCGAAGCCCTCGCGCTGCGCCAGCGCCACGTCGGAGACGGTCACGTCGTTCTGGAAATCCACGAAGGCCTTGTGCTTGCCCTTCACGTGCCACATCGGCGCCAGCGAATAGGGCTCGTCCGCCGCCGCCGGCACGTTGCCCGCGGCTGCGCCATGTCCGGCGTCGGCGGCGGCCTGCGAGCCGGCCGCAAAGCCTTCGCGCAGGCATGCGCCGAGCGAAAAGGCGCCGTTGGCGCTGCCGGCCACGATCATTCCGGGCGGCAGGGCGCCCGGCACGAAGGCGGCGATGTCCTCGCGCCATGCCGGACGGCCGCGATGGTAGGAGGTCAGGCCGACGGCCGGGTTCCAGCCGCCCGAAACGGCGACGCCGTCCGCCTCGACCTCGGCGACCGCGCCGCCGGTGAGCGCCGCCTTCACGCGGCGAACGCCGCCGGCTCCGCCCGAAACGTCAACGATGCCGCCGTGCAGGATGGCGAACTGCCCCTTGCCTGCCAGCGCGCGATGCGCGTCGCTGACGGCCGGCCGCGCATCGACGACAGCGGCGACCTGGCCGCCGGCCGACAGTACCGCGTCGACCGTCTTCCAGCCGTCGTCATTGTTGGTGAACAGCACCAGCCGCTTGGCGGGCAGCGCCGCGAAGCGGTTGACATAGGTGCGCACCGCCGAGGCCAGCATGACGCCCGGCGTGTCGTTGCCCGAAAAGGCGATCGGCCGCTCCAGCGCGCCCGCCGCCACCACGGCGCGCTTGGCGACGATGCGCCACAGCCGCTGTCGCGGCTGGTGCTCCGGTGGAACGGCCACATGGTCGTTGACGCGTTCGAGCGCCGAATAGACGCCGCCGTCGAACACGCCGGTCAGCGTGGTGCGCGTCATGATGCGCACGTCGGGCATGCCGCGAAGTTCGGCCTCGGCCGCCGCTACCCATTCGCGCGCGGGCTTGCCGTCGATTTCGCCGCCGTCGGCGTTCAGCCGGCCGCCGAGGACGAAGTCCTCCTCGCACAGGATCACGCGCGCGCCGGCGCGCCCCGCGGCCAGCGCGGCGGTGAGCCCCGCCGGCCCGCTGCCGGCGATCACCACGTCGCAATGCGCCCACGCTTTTTCGTAGTGGTCGGGATCGGCCGTCTCGGCTGCCCGGCCGAGCCCGGCGGCGCGCCGGATCATCGGCTCGTAGAAGCTCTCCCAGAGCTTCGCCGGCCACATGAAGGTCTTGTAATAGAAGCCGGCGACGAAGATCGGCGACGCAAGCTGGTTGATCGACAGGAAATCGTGCTTCAGCGAGGGCCAGCGGTTCTGGCTGGTCGCTTCCAGCCCGTCGAACAGCTCGATCGTGGTGGCGCGCGTGTTCGGTTCGCGGCGGCCGCCGCTGCGCAGTTCGACCAGCGCGTTCGGCTCCTCCGAGCCGGCGGTGAAGATGCCGCGCGGGCGGTGGTACTTGAACGAGCGCCCGACCAGCTTGACGCCGTTGGCGATCAGCGCCGAGGCCAGCGTGTCGCCGGCCTGGCCGGTCATCGATTCGCCGTCGAAGGAAAAGCGCAGCGAGTGGCCGCGGTCGATCAGGCCGCCTGAGGCCGTGCGGTGCGAACTCATTTCTGAACCGCCTTGCCGCCGGCGCCCGGCGCTGCCTCGACCGACAGGAATTCATGCGTCACGGTGTTGCGCACGGCCTTCAGCCACGAGCGGCAGCCGCCGCCATGGTACCACCATTCGCTCATCTCGCCGGCGACGTTGTCGCGCAGATAGACGTAGTCGTAGAAGGCTTCCTCGCCGGCGCCGCCTTCGGGACGCACCGGCTTGGCGTCACCCAGATAGGTGAACTCGCCGTTTTCGCGCGGGCCGCAGAAGGGACAGTTTATGCGCATCGCTTCGCGCCCTGTTCGTTGAGGTTGTTCGCCCGGCTGGCGAAACAGGCCGGATGAGTGGGCAGCGAGCGCTGGTTCGAACGCAAGGACAACATCGGATCAGTGCAGGTTGGGTTGGGCGCCCTGGCCCTTTTCGTCGATCATGGCGCCGCGCCGGAAGCGGTCGAGGCGGAATAGCGCGCCTTCCTTGTGGAACTCGTTCTTGGCGAGCAGGTGCGCGAACACCAGCCCCGAGCCGGGCGTCGCCTTGAAGCCGCCATAGCACCAGCCGGCATTGATGTAGAGATTGTCCACTGGCGTGCGGTCGATGATCGGCGTGCCGTCCATCGACATGTCCATGATGCCGCCCCACTGGCGCAGCATGCGCACGCGCCCGATCACGGGCATGAGGGCCATGCCGCCCTCGCAGACATCCTCCACCGTCGGCAGGTTGCCACGCTGGGCGTAGGAGTTGTAGCCGTCGATGTCGCCGCCGAACACCAGGCCGCCCTTGTCCGACTGGCTGACGTAGAAATGGCCGGCGCCGAACGTCACCACGCCGGGGATCAGCGGCTTGATGCCTTCGGAGACGAAGGCCTGCAACACATGGCTTTCGATCGGCAGGCGCAGCCCGGCCATCGCGGCGACCCGCGAGGAGTTGCCGGCGACCGCCATGCCCACCTTGCCCGCGCCGATCGTGCCGCGGCTGGTCTCGACGCCGGTAACGGCGCCGGCGGCGTCGCGGACGAAGCCGGTGACCTCGCAATTCTGGATGATGTCGACCCCGAGCCCGCTCGCCGCATGCGCGTAGCCCCACACCACTGCGTCGTGGCGGGCGGTGCCGGCGCGCCGCTGCAATAGGCCGCCCTGGATCGGGAAGCGGGCATTGTCGAAGTTCAGGAACGGCATCATCTTGCGGACCGCCGCCTGGTCCAGCAATTCGGAATCGATGCCGTTGATGCGCATGGCGTTGCCGCGCCTTGCATAGGCGTCGCGCTGCGCGTCGGAATGGTACAGGTTCACGATGCCGCGCTGGCTGACCATCGTGTTGTAGTTCAGGTCCTGCTCCATGCGCTCCCACAGCTTCATCGAAAGCTCGTAGAAGCCGATATTGCCGGGCAGCATGTAGTTGGAGCGGATGATGGTGGTGTTGCGGCCGGCATTGCCGGAGCCGATCCAGCCCTTTTCCAGCACCGCCACGTTGCGGATGCCGAACTCATGCGCGAGGAAATAGGCGGTCGCCAGGCCATGGCCGCCGCCGCCGATAATGACGACGTCGTAGCGCTCCTTGGGCGCGGCATCCCGCCATGTGCGCGGCCAGTTCTTGTGGCCGGACAGTGCAGCGCGGGCAAGCGAGAAGATCGAATATTTCATTCCGGTTCCGTCGTTCGCCCGCGCCTGCCGCTCAGATATCGAGCGTGTTGTCGCGTTCCCACTGGGTGAAGTGCGAGGCGTAGGAGTTCCACTCCTGGTGCTTCATCTTCAGATAGGCTGCCGAGAACTCGTCGCCCAGAGCCGATTTCAGGCCCTTGTCCTTGTCGAACTCGCGAAGCGCGTCAAGCAGGTTGAGCGGCAGCTTCGGCGCACCCTTCACCGTGTGGCCCTGCTGATACATGTCGATGTCGTAGCGCTTGCCCGGATCCGCGCTGGTACGAACGCCGTCGAGCCCTGCCGCGATGATCACCGCCTGCAGCAGATAGGGGTTCACCGCGCCGTCCGGCAGGCGCAGCTCGAAGCGGCCGGGGCCGGGCACGCGCACCATGTGCGTGCGGTTGTTGCCGGTCCAGGTCACCGTATTCGGCGCCCAGGTCGCGCCCGAGATGGTGCGCGGCGCGTTGATGCGCTTGTAGGAATTCACCGTCGGATTGGTGATCGCGGCCAGCGCGGAGGCATGCTTCATGATGCCGCCGAGGAAGGTGCGGCCCTTGGCCGAGAGACCGAGTTCCATGGAATTGTCGGCGAAGACGTTCTTCTTGCCGGCCTTGTCCCAGACCGAGATGTGCGCGTGGCAGCCGTTGCCGGTCAGGCCGGGGAACGGCTTCGGCATGAACGTGGCGCGCAGGCCGTGTTTCTCGGCGATCGAGCGCACCATGAACTTGAAGAACGAGTGCTTGTCGGCCGTGGCGAGAGCGTCGTCGAAGTTCCAGTTCATCTCGAACTGGCCGTTGGCGTCCTCATGGTCGTTCTGGTAGGGCCCCCAGCCGAGCTGCAGCATGTAGTCGCAGATTTCGGCGATCACGTCGTAGCGGCGCAGCAGCGCCTGCTGGTCGTAGCACGGCTTCGACGCGGTATCGGCCGGGTCGGAGATGGTGGTCCCGTCCGGCGAGATCAGGAAGAACTCGGCCTCGACGCCCGTCTTGACGTGCATGCCTTCGGCGGCGGCCTCGGCAATCAGCCGCTTCAGCGTGTTGCGCGGCGCCTGCGCCACGCTCTTGTCTTCCATCACGCAGTCCGAGGCGACCCAGGCCACTTCCGGTTTCCAGGGGAGCTGGATGACGGAATCGGCGTCGGGAACGGCCAGCATGTCGGGGTGCGCCGGCGTCATGTCCAGCCACGTGGCGAAGCCGGCGAAGCCCGCTCCGTCCTTCTGCATGTCAGCGATCGCGGCCGCCGGAGCCAGCTTGGCGCGCTGGCCGCCGAACAGGTCGGTGTAGGAAATCATGAAGTACTTGACGCCGTTCTTCTTGGCGAAAGCGGCGAGATCGGTTGCCATGCGTTTTAAGTTCCCCGACGGTTGTTTTCTTGGATCAGAAGCCGGATTTTCCCGGTATCCAGCTGGTGCCTGCGAGCGGAACCTGCGCCATCGCCGCCGCCTCGACGGTCAGGGCGCACAGATCCTCCGGCTCGAGGTTGTGGACATGGTTCTTACCGCACGCGCGTGCGATCGTCTGCGCCTCCAGCGTCATCACCTTCAGATAATTCGCCAGCCGGCGGCCGGCGGTTAGCGGATCGACGCGCTTCATCAGCTCTGGATCCTGCGTCGTGATGCCGGCGGGATCCTTGCCCTCGTGCCAGTCGTCATAGGCGCCGGCCGTGGTGCCGAGCTTGTTGTATTCCTCTTCCCAGTGCGGGTCGTTGTCGCCGAGCGCCACGAGCGCGGCGGTGCCGATCGACACGGCGTCGGCGCCCAGCGCCAGCGCCTTGGCGACGTCGGCGCCGTTGCGGATGCCGCCCGACACGATCAGCTGCACCTTGCGGTGCATGCCGAGATCCTGCAGCGCCTTCACGGCCGGACGAATGCAGGCGAGCGTCGGCTGGCCGACATGCTCGATGAACACTTCCTGAGTCGCGGCTGTGCCGCCCTGCATGCCGTCCAGCACCACCACGTCCGCGCCGGCCTTCACGGCGAGCGCGGTGTCGTAATAGGGGCGGGCGCCGCCGACCTTCACGTAGATCGGCTTTTCCCAGTCGGTGATCTCGCGGATCTCGAGGATCTTGATTTCGAGGTCGTCGGGACCGGTCCAGTCGGGATGCCGGCAGGCCGAGCGCTGGTCGATGCCCTTGGGCAGCGTACGCATCTCGGCCACGCGGTCGGAGATCTTCTGGCCGAGCAGCATGCCGCCACCGCCCGGCTTGGCACCCTGGCCGACGACGATCTCGATGGCGTCGGCGCGGCGGAGATCGCGCGGGTTCATGCCATAGCGCGAGGGAAGATACTGGTAGACCAGCGTCTTGGAATGGCCGCGCTCCTCCTCGGTCATGCCGCCGTCGCCGGTGGTGGTCGAGGTGCCGGCGATGGTGGCGCCGCGGCCCAGCGCTTCCTTGGCGGGACCCGACAGCGAGCCGAAGCTCATGCCCGCCACGGTGATCGGAATCTTCAGCTCGATCGGCTTCTTCGCATGGCGGGCGCCCAGCACCACATTGGTGCCGCAGCGTTCGCGATAGCCTTCCAGCGGATAGCGCGAGATCGATGCGCCGAGGAACAGCAGGTCGTCGAAATGCGGCAGCTTGCGCTTGGCGCCGGCGCCGCGGATGTCGTAGATGCCGGTGGCCGCCGCGCGGCGGATTTCCGACAGCGTATAGTCGTCGAACGTGGCCGACTTGCGGGGCGTGGTGGGCGGATTCTTGTAGGTCATTCTGGCCGCCTCAATACGCTTCGGCGTTGTCGATGTTGAAGTTGTAGAGCGTGCGCGACGAGCCGTAGCGGGTGAATTCCTCCGGCTTGACGTCCTTCACTCCGGCCGCGTCGAGCAGCTTCTGCAGCCGCTCGATGTGCTTGGGATGCATCTTCTTCTTCACGCAGTCGGCCCCCAGGCTCTTCACCTTGCCGCGCACGAAAATCTTGGCCTCGTAGATGGAATCGCCCAGCGCGTCACCGGCGTCGCCCAGCACCACCAGCGTGCCCGACTGCGCCATGAAGGCGGACATGTGGCCGATGCTGCCGTGCACGACGATGTTGATGCCCTTCATCGAGATGCCGCAGCGTGACGAGGCGTTGCCCTCGATGACCAGCAGGCCGCCGCGTCCGGTGGCGCCGGCATACTGGCTGGCGTCGCCCTTCACCACGATCGTGCCCGACATCATGTTCTCGCCGACGCCGGGGCCGGCCGAGCCGTGGACGGTGATTGTGCCGGCATTGTTCATGCCGCCACAATAGTAGCCGACGCTGCCGCGGACATCGACGCTGACCGGCTTGTCGACGCCGACGGCTACGGCATGGCTGCCCTTCGGGTTCAGAACCTCCCAGCTCGTCTCGTTCGAGCCCTCGGGAATGCTGTGAAGCGCCTGGTTGAGGTCGCGCAGCGTGGATTTGGCGAGATCGACGGTCGGCATCAGTGCTCCCAGAAATAGACTTTGGAGGGCTCGGGCTCCCACACCTTGGCATTCTCGATGCCGGGCAGGTTGGCGAGCGCGCGGTACTCGGAACCGAAGGCGACGTACTGGTCGGTCTCGGCCAGCACGGCGGGCTTGCAGGCGATCGGATCGCGCAGCACGCCGAAGCCGTCCTTGGTGCCGACCACGAAGGTGTAGAAGCCGTCGAGGTCGTCCAGGCTGTGCTCCAGCGCCTGGCCGAGGTCGTCGCCGCCGGCGATGCGGTGCGAAAGATAGGCCGCCGCTACTTCGGTGTCGTTCTCGGTCTCGAACTTCATGCCGGCGCGGATCAGTTCACGCCGCACGTTGTTGTGGTTCGACAGCGAGCCGTTGTGAACCAGGCACTCGTCGGAGCCGGTGGAGAAGGGGTGCGCGCCCATCGTGGTGACGGCGGACTCCGTCGCCATGCGGGTATGGCCGATGCCGTGGGTTCCGGTCATCTTTGTCAGGTTGAAGCGCTCCACCACATCCTTGGGCAGGCCCACTTCCTTGAAGATCTCGATCACGTCGCCGGAGCCCATGATGCGCAGGTCGGGCCGCAGCTGCGTCAGCGCCTCGCGCGCCGCATCGAGCTTGGCTGCCGGCACCTCGATCACCGCGTGGGTCGACTTCACCGTCAGGTCGACGTTCTGGCCGATCGCCTTCTCCAGCGCGCCGTCCAGGCCGACGAAATCCCGCTCCGGGTGCGGCGACTGCACGGTGATCTTGGCGCTGCCCTCGCGACCGGAGCCGTAGATCGCGATGCCGGCGCTGTCGGGGCCGCGATCGGTCAGCGAAATCAGCATTTCGGACAGCAGTTCGCCGAGCTTCGGCTCCAGCGACTTGTCCTTCAGAAACAGTCCGACAATTCCGCACATGGCCTTGTCCTTTCCCAACGAGAGCGTTGCCCGATCTTCCTAGCGAAAGCGCATCGAGCTTTCAACTGGGATGAAACAATTATTCCTGTAAATTAATCCTGGAGGTCGCTGGCTTCAAGCCGGCTCAGGTCTGGATCCCGGCCGCCGCCCGCCGCAGCGCCTGTTGCCGGATCCGCGCCAAACGGTAGGCGTCGGGGATCGACAGCGCCCACACGAACAGGCCGCCGGCATGCCTTCCGATGAACGACTGGTCGGGAGTGGTGGTCAGGTAAGTGAGCACCATGAACAGGATGGTGAACAGCGCGAAACAGAGGCCGCGCCGTGCCTGGCCGATGGCGACGTGGCCCGCCCCCGGCAGGAGAATCGCGAGAAGCAGCACCAGGCGGGGGTGGATCGAGGACATCATGAAACCTCCGCGTCGGCTGGCCTTGTCTCGAGCGCGCTGTTCAGCATCTGCAGTTCGGCCAGCGCCTTGCGCGCCAGCTCGACGGGAACCTGCTCCACCGGGAAGCGCATCTGCCGGTAGAGGATGTGCGCACCGCGTTCGCCCTCGGCGATCTGGCGCACCAGGCCGGCGCCGCGCGGCGTGATGACGGCTTCCTTCACCTGCGGATCGGAAAACAGCGCCCGCAGCGGGCCGCCGGCGCGCCGCACCTGGGCATCGGTCGCGTCGCGGCCGCGCATCAGGAACGGGAAATCCAGCGGGAATGTCGGCACGATCGTGTCCGGAAGGCCCTGCACGCGCGAATAGAACTCCGTGCCGGCCGGGCGCGCCAGCACGCCGATGGAAGGCCGGGGCGAGGGGTGCTGCGCGATCAGCGTCGACTTCAGCCACAATTGCGGCAGCCGGCGCGGCACCAGGCTGTCGGCGATCAGCTCCATGCCGATCGCATGGCCGCGCCATGTGCCCGACAGCGCAGGAAAGCCGTCGCGGCTGATCGTTACACGTGGGTTGTCTAGCAGGCCGGCGGCGTCGTCGAGCAGTGTCGCCCGCCGACGCAGCGTTTCGCGCAGTTCTTTGCGCGCATAGGCGAGCAGAGCGACGGCGCCCGCCAGGCAGAAAAGGAGGAAACCCATGCCCTCCAGCGACAGCAATCCGGCCGGATTGTGCATTGAGGAAGGCATGGGTTCACCGTTGGCGTCGGGCGGTTCAGTAACCCTGCGGCCGCGGCCAGGGCATGGTGAACTGGTCGCCGCGCTTGACGAAGCGGTAGCGCCAGAAGTGGAACCACAGCGACGCGATGATGTAGAAGCACAGCATCGCGATAAGCTGCGTGCCGTAGCCCAGGAACACCGCGAAATAGGTGGCGCCGCAGATCAAGAGCAGCACCAGCGCCGGCAGCGGGTGCCAGGGGTGGACATAGCCGCGCTTGATCGATCCGAGCGGCCATTTGCGGCGGAACATGAACATGTTGAACGTCATGAACGTGTAGCCGAGCAAGCCAGACAGAATCGAGAAGGTGATCACCTGGTCGAGCGGCGCCCCGAGCGCGAAGATCAACGCGATCGGTACCAGGAAGACGATCGACCGGTAAGGGGTGCGATAGCGCGGATGCACGGCGCCGAACCAGCTCGGCAGGTAGCGGTCGCGGCCCATCGAGAACCAGGCGCGCGAGGCGTCGTTGATGCAGCCGTTGGCCGACGCCGTCGTGGCGAAGGCCGTGCCGATGAACAGCAGCACCATCAGGCTGGTATTGCCGGTCACGCGGGCGGCGTCGAACAGCGGCGTGCCGGCGTTGCCGAGATACTCCCACGGGATCAGGCCGGAGCACACGTACCAGGTGAGCGTCGCCGCGATCAGCAGCGTCATGATACCCGCCATCGTGCCGAAGGGCAGCGAGCGGGCCGGCGAGCGCACTTCCTCGGCCGCCTGGCAGGTTCCCTCGATGCCGAGGTAGTACCACAGGCCGAAATGCAGCGCGGCGACGACGCCGAGCCAGCCGTAGGGCAGGGGCTCGTTGGTGACGGCGGAGAAGTCGAGCGGCACGGCGGAGACGCCGAACTTCACCGACACGAACAGGATGATGATCGCCACGAAGGCGAACGCCGTGATCACCAGGTTGAAACTCAGCGAGGCGAGCACGCCGCGATAGTTGAGCCAGGCGAGCGCCAGGATCGTCAGGATGATGAAGGGCTTCTGGTTGAGGCCGGTGTGCCCGAGCATTCCCGCAACCGTATCGAGAAGGAAGCCGATGGTGATGGCGTTGGCCGCCTCCAGCATCGTGTAGGCCATGACCAGGAAAAGGCCGACATTGAAGGCCATCAGCGGGCCGACGATGTGCTTGGCCTGGGCATATTGCCCACCGGCGGCGGCCACCGTGGAGGTGACCTCCGAATCGATCATGGCCACGCAGGTATAGAGCAGGCCGGCGACCCAGCAGGCGACCAGGCCGGCGATCATGCCGCCTTTGCCGACCGAGAAGTTCCAGCCCATGTACTCGCCGACCAGCACGATGCCGACGCCGAGCGCCCAGACGTGGCCCGGACCCAGCACCCGCAGAAGACCGAGGCGCTGCGGCGCCTCTGTAACGGTAGCGTTGCTCATCGAAATGCCCTCAGAGCTCGTGACGTTCTTGTGTCAGCTCGAGCTCGCCCTCGCGGGACGAGGTGAGCAGCTCGTTGTCGTAGGTGGTGTCGACCTTGATCAGGTCGATCAGCATGATGGCGGCGACCAGTGCCGACAGCACCCAGGCCGCGTATTCAAGGTAATTCCAGACGTCCATGGCCGCTTCCTCCTACCTGTCGCGATCGCCGAAGCGTTCGGCGATCACCTCGCGGTACTCCTTGGTGGAGAGCCTGACGACGAGGATGAAATAGCCGACGACCGCCACGACCATCACGATCAGCGCGGTCCAGCTGAAGGTGTAGTCGAAGCGGGCGGTGATCATTTCGTTGGCGGAGGCGGGATCGGTGTAGCCGAGCGCCGCCCACTGGGCCTGCTCGGCCGCGTTCTGCCCCAGCGCTTCCCATGTCGGGTTCTCGATCGGGGCGGGGACCTTGGCCGCGCCGGCCAGTCCCAGATAGAGCGGCAGGTAGAGGGCGCCTACCGTCAGCACCAGAAGGACGACGACGTCGACGATCTGGCCGGCAAGGCTCTGTTCGGGTGGTCTGTATGCCATTGTGCGGCTCCTGGGGCGTCTTCGGGCGAAGCGGCTTCCGTTTCGCGGGATGCGACGCGTGAGAACAAAAGGGCTGGAGCGGTTCCGGTAAACCGAAGTTCGCCGCTCTAGCGCTTGCGCCTGCGCATCTCGTCGAGATGCATGATGTCGAGGCCGTAGATGAAGGACTTGTCGTCGCTGTAGTGCCGCAGCATGGCGACGATCGCGGCCGTGTTGAAGGCCAGCACGAGCGCGGCGCTGATCGCCAGCACGAGTTTGATCGTGCCATTCTCGATAAGCGGCCACATCGTCACCAGCGTGAACACGAGCGTGAACCAGAGGCCGATGACGAAGGCCATCGCGCCCAGCCTGTCGCGCTGATGCATGCTGTCGATGCGTGTTTCCATCGAGCGCGCGTCGACGCGCTCTCTCATTCTCGCTTCCATTGGGTCCCCTCCCGCGGCAATTGCCTCAAGTGAAAACAACTTGCCTGCGAGGAATGTCCGCCTGTTCGAATACTGCGTCAAGGTGTCGCGTGTGCTGCGCTGCGTCATTTCAATGCAAATGCACAATTTATTGGCGATCGCATATCGGGTGGGTCACGGGTGGCGAGTCCGGAATCGCACAAACGAGAGGCATGCGGGGCCGACAGCGCTCTTTGACCCGAGGAAACGATTTTGCCTCACAGTAATACTTTTGGCTTCCGAGTATTGCGCTGCCCTGCGAAATCGGTTCAGTATTCCGGCC
>JAEUMA010000280.1 GCA_016793565.1 Rhizobiaceae bacterium | reverse complement strand
CCGAAAGGTATAGTGCAGACTGATAGTACGCTGCTGATCCGGGAAGATCGCGACCGTTGATATTCGTTGTCGACAGCTCTGTTGCAACCAAGTGGTTTGTTGAGGAGCCACGGCACGAGTTGGCCAAACGCATGATTCTGGCGGGCGACCGCCTGGTGGCTCCCGACTGGGCCTACGCGGAAGTGACGAACGTCTTGTGGCGCAAGGCCAGGAGCGGGGAGCTTTCGATTGAGCAGGTTCGCGCCGCGATTTCCGCCATTCCAGCGCGTCTGGAGCTTCTGGGTAGCGATGAAGGCTTGATGACTACCGCCATCGAGTTAGCGCAACTGCTAGAGCATTCGATTTATGATTGTGTCTTCCTGGCTACCGCTCTCAGGATTGAGAACGCTATGCTCGTCACCGACGACGGTCGATTCGCTGAAAAAGCAGCCAGCAAAGGTTTTGGCGACAAGTTGCGGTGGCTCAGCGACCAGCCTTTGAAGCTTGCTTTCAGTGACGCCGAAATTGATCGCCTGCGTCGACTGCACGAGATAAGCGCCAACACTATCTCGTCCCTCATAAAGAAGGTGGGGCAGCCGCTCGGCGATGGGGGGTCAACCATCTATCAAATTGGCGATCTTCAGCCTGCTTTTGAAGCTCCGACATATGTTGCCTTGAAGCGGGAGATATGCCGACTTTCGCCGCATCAATCCGCAGTTTTGATCGCCCTCGCCTGGTTGGGGCGAGGATATGACGGCGACGATTTCGATGGGCTATACGATCAAGCGGCACACTTGGCGGCGGAGCCTGATCGACATGCTCCGTATATCATCAGTCTGATCACTCACATCGATCGCGGCATAGCCGCTTACCGTGAGAAGCTCACCGCGACTGAGCTCGAAGAATAGGTCTGTCATGGTTGAACTCACTCTTCCCAAGAACTCGCAGATCGGTGTCGGCAAGACCTGGCCGAAGCCGGAAGGCGCGACCAATCTGCGCGAGTACAGAATTTACCGCTGGTCGCCGGACGACGGACAGAACCCGCGCATCGACACCTATTTCGTCGACATGGATGATTGCGGGCCGATGGTTCTCGACGCGCTTCTGTGGATCAAGAACAAGGTCGACCCGACGCTGACGCTGCGCCGTTCCTGCCGCGAGGGCATCTGCGGCTCCTGCGCCATGAACATCGACGGCGGCAACACGCTCGCCTGCACCAAGGGCTGCGACGACATTTCGGGAGCGGTCAAGGTCTATCCGCTGCCGCACATGGCGGTGGTCAAGGACCTGGTGCCGGACCTGACCAATTTCTACGCCCAGCATGCCTCCATCGAGCCGTGGCTGAAAACCGTCTCTCCCGAGCCTGCCAAGGAATGGATGCAGAGCCATGACGACCGGCTGAAGCTCGACGGGCTCTACGAATGCATCCTGTGCGCCTGCTGCTCGACCTCGTGTCCGAGCTACTGGTGGAACGGCGACCGCTACCTCGGACCCGCCACGCTGCTGCAGGCCTATCGCTGGCTGATCGATTCCCGCGACGAGGCCACGGGCGAGCGGCTGGACAATCTGGAAGACCCGTTCCGGCTCTATCGCTGCCACACGATCATGAACTGTGCGCAGACCTGCCCGAAGGGTCTGAACCCGGCCAAGGCGATCGCCGAGATCAAGAAGATGATGGTGGAGCGGCGGGTCTGACTCCCGTCCGCCGCGGCTGCATCGCTTTCGATCGTCAGGCGGCGGTCGCGCCGGCCGGCGGCGACCGGCGGAAGCGCCGGTAGGCGATGATGCCCGCCAGCACGCATGCGATCAGAACCAGACCCTGCGCGACGGCGAAGGGCGGCTCCGAGCCGGTCGGCGCGTAAGCGTGCAGCGCCGGCACCTTCAGGAAGAGCTGGACCACCAGCACGAACAGGTTGAGGTAGAGCGAGATCACCGCTGTGACGACGAACACGCCGCGCCAGCCCTGTTGCATCCGCATCGGATAGCGCGCAAGCAGGCACAGGGCGACCACTATGGTGCCGACGATGCCAACACCGATGGCGGGCGTGAACCCATTGAACGGAAACAGGAAACCGGTCAGGTTGGTGAGCAGCGTCGTGACCAGGAAGACGGCGGTAAGCGCGCCGAACGGGCGCGACGTGATCAGCCCCCAGACGACGACGATGCCGCTGGCGATCGCCACGAGGCTTATCAGCACGTGAAATGTCTGTAGAGTCGAAACGCCGAAGAACATCGCACCCTCTCGATAAACCTTCGACCTGCCGAAGCAGAAAACACCTGGATCGCAAAACTGTAAAGGGCGGCCATGACGGATAACGAGCTTCCCACCCTGTTCCCCGCCGAGGTGCGCATCCTCGGCTGCCTCATCGAAAAGAAGGAGCTGACCCCGGACGTCTACCCGCTGACGCTCAACGCCGCGCAGGCGGCGGCCAACCAGAAGACCGGGCGCGATCCGGTGATGGAACTGGAACAAGGCGAAGTGCTGCGCGCGCTGAAGCTGCTGCAGGAGAAGCGGCTCGTGCGTCAGGCCTTCGCCTCACGCGTGGAGCGCTACGAGCACCAGATGGCGCAAGCCTTTTCGCTGACACAGGGCCAGATCGCGATCCTCGGCCTGCTGATGCTGCGCGGGCCGCAGACGGCGCATGAACTGCTCGCCCGCTCCGAACGGATGACGCGCTTCGGCTCGGTGGAGCAGGTGCGCTCCGAACTCGACCTGCTCATCGGCCGGCGGCCGCCGCTGGTGCAGCTCATCGAGCGCGGACCGGGCCAGCGCGAGGATCGCTACGCGCATCTGCTCGCCGGCCCCGTCACCGCGCCCGCCGCGGTCGAACGTGGCCGAAGCGCCGGCCCGGCCGAACGGTCGCTGCTGGAGGAGCGCATCGAGGAACTGGAACGGCGCGTCGCAGCACTCGAGGCGCGGCTCGCCGACGGCGGCGGACAGTGAGGCACGACTTGCCCGGCGATCGGCGCACTCGCCTCGCGGAAAGCCACAATCCCGCCAAAGGCGTGGCGGAAACCCGCGTCGCGCGGCGGCAACGGCCCGTCGCGTCGAGGGAAAAGCGATGAAGGTCAGCCTCTACACGTTCCTGCGCAACGGGGTTCGCCTAGGCTATCAGTTCGAGGAAAGCATCCGCTCGGCGCTTCCGCTTGCCGACGAATATGTGGTGGCGCTCGGCCCTTGCGACGACGACACCCGGCAGCGGCTGGTCGCCATCGGCGACCCGCGCATCCGCATCATCGACACCACGTGGAACGAGGCGATGCGCGTCGGCGGCTTCGTCTACGGCCAACAGAAGATGCTGGCGCAGGCCAATTGCAGCGGCGACTGGGCCTTTTACCTAGAAGCCGACGAGGTTCTGCACGAGAAGGATATTCCCGCGATCCGCGCGGCGATGGAGACGCACCTCGGTGACGAGCGCGTGGAAGCGCTGGTCTTCGACTACTATCATTTCTACGGTTCGCCGGACTGGCTGGCGGTCTCGTCGCACTGGTACCGGCGTGCACCGCGCATCATCCGCAATACCATCCGCTCAGTCGCCTATGACGGGCTGTTCTTCAACGTGGTTGAGACCAAGCACCGTACGCGCTGGCCGCGCGCGGCTTTGGCCAACGCCCATATCTATCACTACGGCCATGTGCGTTCGCCGGAAGCGATGGCAGACAAGCGCCGGTCCATCTCGACCTATTGGGAAAAGGCGCAGAAGCCGTTCAAGGGCTATCGCAAGGATCCTGCTGCGCTCGCCCGCTTCACGGGAACCCATCCCGCGGTCATGCACGACTGGTTCGCGCAGAACCCCAGCCCGGAATTTTCGCCCGGATCGTCGGCGGACTACCGGCCGACGTTGAAGGAACGCCGTTACCGGCTGATGATGGCTGCCGAGCGGCTGTTTTCGGTGGACCTCTCCAAGAAGCATTTTCGGCTGGTTCGCTGACGACGCGGCGGTGGCCACCATATTCCCGTCATGCAACTCAGCCATGGTAACCGAGGTCAGGATAGTCGCCCGCTGTGCGCGGCTGCGTGTTTTGCGGGCAAAAAACTTACGTTTACGTAAAAACCGAATTGTATAACCGATTGAAAACGTTGGCTACGAAAGAATCGGTTGAGTTTTGCGGCCTTCGGCGTTATGTGGCGGCCCTATTTTCGACCGGTCGCTCTTCCTCGACACCATCGCATAGCCTCCCGTCCGTCACCGGCCGGTCACAGACAAGGGAAACCCTCCGCAAATGGCACGCAACAAGATAGCCCTCATCGGATCAGGCATGATCGGCGGCACGCTGGCCCATCTGATCGGCCTCAAGGAACTTGGCGATATCGTCATGTTCGACATCGCCGAGGGCATTCCGCAGGGCAAGGGCCTGGATATCGCGCAGTCCTCGTCGGTGGAGGGTTTTGACGCGCGCCTCACCGGCGTCAACGACTATGCCGCGATCGAAGGCGCGGATGTGTGCATCGTCACCGCCGGCGTGCCGCGCAAGCCCGGCATGAGCCGCGACGATCTGCTCGGCATCAACCTCAAGGTCATGGAACAGGTCGGCGCGGGCATCAAGAAATACGCGCCGAAGGCGTTCGTGGTGTGCATCACCAACCCGCTCGACGCCATGGTTTGGGCGCTGCAGAAGTTCTCGGGCCTGCCGAAGAGCCATGTGGTCGGCATGGCCGGCGTGCTGGACTCCGCGCGCTTCCGCTACTTCCTGGCCGACGAATTCAAGGTTTCGATCGAGGACGTCAGCGCCATGACGCTCGGCGGCCACGGCGACGACATGGTGCCGATGGTGCGCTATTCGACGGTCGGCGGCATCCCGCTGCCGGACCTCGTCAAGATGGGCTGGACCACCAAGGACAAGCTCGACGCCATCGTCGAGCGTACGCGCAAGGGCGGCGGCGAGATCGTCGGCCTGCTGAAGTCTGGCTCGGCCTACTACGCGCCGGCTTCCTCGGCGATCGCGATGGCCGAGTCCTACCTGAAGGACAAGAAGCGCGTGCTGCCCTGCGCGGCGCATCTCTCCGGCCAGTACGGCATCAAGGACATGTATGTCGGCGTACCGGTGGTGATCGGCGCCGGCGGCGTCGAGCGCATCATCGAGATCGACTTCAACAAGGCCGAGCAGAAGATGTTCGAGAAGTCCGTCGCCTCGGTGCAGGGCCTTTGCGAGGCCTGCGTGACGATCGCGCCCGCCCTGGCCAAGAAGTAACGGTCAGGAGGCCGCACCCATGAACATTCACGAATACCAGGCCAAGGCGCTGCTGAAGGGTTTCGGCGCGCCGGTTGCCGCTGGCGTGCCGGTGCTGGCGGCGGGCGAAGCGGAAGTGGCGGCGAAGTCGCTGCCCGGCCCGCTCTATGTGGTGAAGAGCCAGATCCACGCCGGCGGCCGCGGCAAGGGCAAGTTCAAGGAACTGCCCGCCGACGCCAAGGGCGGCGTTCGGCTTGCCAAGACCGTCGACGACGTGGTCGCCAACGCCCGCGAGATGCTGGGCAACACGCTGGTGACCAAGCAGACCGGCCCTGCCGGCAAGCAGGTCAACCGCCTCTATATCGAGGACGGCGCCGACATCGCCCGCGAACTGTACCTCTCCCTGCTGGTCGACCGTTCGGTCGGCCGCATCGCCTTCGTCGTCTCGACCGAGGGCGGCATGGATATCGAGGCCGTGGCGCACGATACGCCGGAGAAGATCGTCACCGTGGCGATCGACCCGGAAAAGGGCGTCACCGCCGATGACGTGAAGGCCATCAACGCCGCGCTCAAGCTCGACGGCGATGCGGCCAAGGACGGCGGCACGCTGTTTCCGCTGCTCTACAAGGCCTTCTTCGAGAAGGACATGAGCCTGCTCGAGGTCAACCCGCTGATCGTCATGAAGAACGGCCGCCTGCGCGTGCTCGACGCCAAGGTGTCGTTCGACAACAACGCGCTCTTCCGGCACCCCGACGTGGTCGAGCTGCGCGACACGACGGAGGAGGACGACAAGGAGATCGAGGCGTCGAAATACGACCTCGCCTATGTCGCGCTCGACGGCAATATCGGCTGCATGGTCAATGGCGCCGGGCTTGCCATGGCGACGATGGATATCATCAAGCTCTACGGCGCCGAGCCTGCCAACTTCCTCGATGTCGGCGGCGGCGCTTCGAAGGAGAAGGTCACCGCGGCCTTCAAGATCATCACCGCCGACCCGAACGTGAAGGGCATCCTGATCAACATCTTCGGCGGCATCATGAAATGCGACGTCATCGCCGAGGGCGTGATCGCTGCCGTCAAGGAAGTTGGACTCAAGGTGCCGCTGGTGGTGCGTCTGGAAGGCACCAATGCCGAACTCGGCAAGAAGATCATCAACGAGAGCGGGCTGAACGTCACCTCGGCCGACGACCTCGACGACGCCGCCAAGAAGATTGTCGCGGCGGTGAAGGGTTGAGAA
>JAEUMA010000251.1 GCA_016793565.1 Rhizobiaceae bacterium | reverse complement strand
AAAAATCCCCCTCTCCGTCGCGGCTTTGCCGCGACACCTCTCCCCCACTTCGTGAGGGGAGAGGATGGGCGTCCAGCCCGGCTCCCATCCGCTCCCCCGGAACGGGGGAGAGGTGTCGCGCGTAGCGCGACGGAGAGGGGGCCTTTCGACAGTTTGCGATCGGGTCGGCAACGCCGATGGGACGGCAGCAGAATTTCCGATCGCCAGGGTGCGGGTGAAAGGCATGGCTCCGATTGCTAGCGCCAACGCGGCCACGGCGGAAGCCCTCAGGCCTTCGCGGCGAGCTTTGCCGTGCCGGTAAATTCGTCGATCCAGGTGCGGTCCCACAGCGAGGGAAAGGCGAGCGGCTTGTAGGGATGCGCGGCGATTGCAGCTTCGTCGAGCTCGATCCCCAGTCCCGGCTTGTCGGGCAGCGCGAAGGAACCCTTCCTCAACGGGTTCCAGCCGCTGACGAGGTCGTTGCGCCAGTCGACGTCGAACTCGGCAAAGCTTTCCAGCATCAGCATGTTGGGCGTCGACCAGGCGAAATGCAGCGCGGCGGCGAGCGCCACCGGGCCGATCGAGCAGTGGGGCGACACGGCGATGTCCTGCGTGGCCGCGAGGTTCGCGACCTTCTTCGCCGCGGAAATGCCGCCGCAGTGGGCGACGTCCATTTGCACGACATCGCAGGCGCGCAGACCGATCAGCCGCGAGAAATCGGCCATCGCGTAAAGCCGCTCGCCGGAGGAGACCGGCAGGCTGGTCGCCGCCTTCACTTCCTTTAAAAGGTCGAGGCTTTCCGGCGCCACCGGCTCCTCGCACCAGTGGATGTTGTGGCTGCCACTTTGCAGCCGGCGCATGAAACGGATCGCGTCCCCCGCCGCCAGCCGGCCGTGGATCTCGATCATCAGGCCGATGTCCGGGCCGGCGGCCTGCGCCACCGCGTCGACGACGGCAACCGCATGCCGCTCCTCCTCGGCTCCCAGGAATTTCCAGGCGGTGACGAAGGGATCGAACTTCATCGCGCGGTAGCCGAGCGCCACCACTTCCCGGGCGCGGCGCGCAAAATCCTGCGGCTCGACGCAGCCGCCGTACCAGCCGTTGGCATAGGCGTGGAGCGTCGGCTTGGCGCGGCCGCCGATCAGCCGGTAGACCGGCTCGCGGGTCGACTTGCCGATGATGTCCCACATGGCGATCTCGGCCGCCGAAATGGCTGTCATGACGGTGGAGCCGCCCTGATACTGGTCGCGGATCATGTCGCCGACGACCGCCTCGATGTCGAAGGGGTCTTTGCCCAGGATGCGCGAGGCGACCCATTCGTTGAGCAGGACCTCGACGGCCTTTTCCTGCCATTCCAGCGTCGCCTCGCCGATGCCGGTCAGGCCGGTGTCGGTGGTGAGCCGCACGAACAGATAGTTGCGCTGGCCGGCATTGGCCATCAGCGTTTCGAGCGACTTGATCTTCATGGCAGGAGCCCTTCGGCGGCAAGGTCGATTTCGGCGCCGCGCGCCAGCGCGCGGCGGGTCGCCTCGATGAGTGCGACGGCCGCCGTGCCGTCGCGACCGGTGGCGGACAGCCGGACGGTGCCGCGCACAGCGTCGAGCACATTTTCGAGCAGGCCGGAATAGCCGCCAAAACTTTCGT
>JAEUMA010000163.1 GCA_016793565.1 Rhizobiaceae bacterium | reverse complement strand
AGCATTCCCGGCACCAACTGACGCCGGCACGCTGCCGCCTCCGCAAGGCGGCGCGAGACGAAAAGAAAAGGGCCCGCGGATCGCTCCGCGGGCCCATTGTTTTGTGCTTGCCCCTTGGCTCAGGCGGCGTGCGCGAGCACGGCCAGCAGAAGCAAGGCGACGATGTTGGTGATCTTGATGGCCGGATTGACGGCCGGGCCGGCGGTGTCCTTGTAGGGATCGCCGACGGTGTCGCCGGTCACCGAGGCCTTGTGCGCCTCGGAACCCTTGAGGTGCTTGACGCCGTCCTTGTCGACGAAGCCGTCCTCGAACGACTTCTTGGCGTTGTCCCAGGCACCGCCGCCCGAGGTCATCGAGATGGCGACGAACAGGCCGTTGACGATCACGCCGAGCAGCGAGGCACCGAGCGCGGCGAAGGCCGACGCCTTCGAACCCGAGATCAGCAACACGCCGAAATAGACCACGATCGGAGCCAGCACCGGCAACAGCGAGGGGATGATCATCTCCTTGATCGCCGCCTTGGTGAGGATATCGACCGCGCGCGCGTAGTTCGGCTTGGAGGTGCCGGCCATGATGCCGGGATCCTCGCGGAACTGCTTGCGCACCTCCTCCACGATCGAGCCAGCGGCACGGCCGACTGCGGTCATGGCGATGCCGCCGAACAGGTAGGGGATCAGGCCGCCGAAGATCAGGCCGGCGACGACATAAGGGTTCGACAGGTCGAAGGAGACCGAGCCGAGGTCGGCGAAGTACGGATAGGTCGTGGCGTTGGCCGCGAAGTACTGCAGGTCGTAGCTGTAGGCCGCGAACAGCACGAGCGCGCCGAGGCCGGCCGAACCGATGGCGTAGCCCTTGGTAACGGCCTTGGTGGTGTTGCCGACCGCGTCGAGCGCGTCGGTCGAATGACGCACTTCCGGCGGCAGGCCCGACATTTCGGCGATGCCGCCGGCATTGTCGGTGACCGGGCCGAACGCGTCGAGCGCGACGATCATGCCGGCGAGGCCGAGCATGGTGGTGACGGCGATTGCCGTGCCGAAGAGGCCGGCGAGCTGGAAGGTGGCGATGATGCCGCCGACGATGACGATCGCCGGCAGGGCAGTCGATTCCAGCGAGACCGCGAGGCCCTGGATGACGTTGGTGCCGTGGCCAGTGACGGACGCCTGCGCGATCGACACGACCGGGCGCTTGCCCGTGCCGGTATAGTACTCGGTGATAACGACGATCAGACCCGTCACGATAAGGCCGACGAGGCCGCAGATGAACAGGTTGGTGCCCGTGATCGGCATGCCACCAACATTGCCGATCTCGCCCCAGCCGATGGTAAGGGAGGTCGCGGCGCCGAGGCCGACGATGGACAGGATGCCGGTGACGATCAGCCCCTTGTAGAGCGCGCCCATGATCGAGCCGTTGGCGCCGAGCTTGACGAAGAAGGTGCCGACGATCGAGGTGATGATGCAAGCGCCGCAGATGGCCAGCGGATAGAGCATGATGGTGCCGAGCGTCGCGCTGGCGCCGAAGAAGATGGCCGCGAGCACCATGGTCGCCACGACGGTGACTGCGTAGGTCTCGAAGAGGTCGGCCGCCATGCCAGCGCAGTCACCGACATTGTCACCCACGTTGTCGGCGATCGTCGCCGGGTTGCGTGGGTCGTCTTCCGGAATACCGGCCTCGACCTTGCCGACCAGATCGCCGCCGACGTCGGCGCCCTTGGTGAAGATGCCGCCGCCGAGACGCGCAAAGATGGAGATCAGCGAGGCACCGAAGCCGAGCGCGACCAGCGCGTCGATGACGGCGCGGTCGGACGGGCTATGGCCGAGCGCCGCGACCAGAACCCAGTAGTAGACGGCGACGCCCAGCAGCGCGAGGCCAGCTACCAGCAGGCCGGTGATCGCACCCGCCTTGAAGGCGATGTCGAGACCGGCGGCGAGGCTGTTCGAAGCCGCCTGCGCGGTGCGCACGTTGGCACGGACCGATACGTGCATGCCGATGAAACCGGCAACGCCTGACAGAACGGCGCCGATCAGGAAGCCGATGGCCGCAAGCCCGGACAGAAGCCACCAGGCCAGCAGGAAGACCACCACGCCCACGATGGCGATGGTCGTGTACTGACGGGTAAGATAGGCCTGCGCTCCCTCCCGGATAGCCGCAGAAATTTCCTGCATGCGTGCATTGCCCTGATCCGAGGCTAGCACGGACTGCGTCGCCCATACCGCGTAGAGGATGGAGAGCAAGCCGCAGGCGATGACGACGTAAAGCATTGCCATTGCCGATTTTTTCCTTGATTCGGGCCCGAAAGATCCCCTCCCCGGACCGCATGACGAAAAAGCCGGGCGCGCAAAAATGCACCTGACGTGGCTGCGGCTTATGCGGAACAGCCATACGAACGTCAAGATATTGTTGGGTTTTTGCCCTATTTTCGATCTAATCGATTAGGAGACGCTCATGCTCCAGCGCGGCCGATTTTCCTTCTTCGCGGCCCTTTGTTACTGAGGCTTTACGCCGCCCTGCGCTCCCCCCGCATAAGCAGCCATGCCAGCGCCAGCAGGCAGATTGCGGTAACCGGCAGGACGATCCAGTTGAGCATCGCCCAGCCCCAGGCATTGTAGACCGCGCCCGACATCAGTGAGGCCAGCGCCACGCTGCCGAACAACACGAAGTCGTGGAAGCCCTGCACCTTGCCCTTCTCGGACGGCGCATAACTGTCTGCGACGATTGCCGTCGCGCCAATGAATCCGAAATTCCAGCCGAGGCCGAGCAGGATCAGCGAGGTCCAGAACTGCCATAGCTGTATGCCGGAAAGCGCTACCAAGGCGCAGGCTGCGAGCATCACAAGCCCGGTAGCGACGATCGAGGGGGCCCCGAAGCGCTGGATCAGCCGGCCGGTGAAGAAGCTCGGGCCGAACATGGCCATGACGTGCCAGGAAATGCCGAGCGCCGCCTCGTCCGCGGTGAAGCCGCAGCCGACCATGGCGAGCGGCGCGCCGGTCATGACGAAGCTCATCAGCGCGTAGGAACCGACCGCGCAAAGCAGCGCGACCGCGAACCGCGGCCGCAGCACGATTTCGCCGAGCGGACGCGCACCGCCCGCCGCTACCTCTGCGACATGCGTCTGGCGCGGCTGGATGCGGAGAAACGACAGGATGAACGCGCCCGTCACGGCCAGACCGATGACGGCGGCGAAAGAGCCCGCGAACATCACCGGGGCAAGCATCTCGCGCGTGAAAATCACGATCTGCGGGCCGAGGATGGCGGTCACCACGCCACCGGCGAGAACATAGGAGATGGCGGCCGCCTTGAATTGTGGCGGGGCGTTGTCGGCCGCCGCGAAGCGGAACTGCTGCACGAACGCACCGCCGACCCCGAGCAGCACAAGGCCGAAGGCGAACAGCCAGAAGCCGTCGGCAAAGAGCGCCAGAGTGGCCACCGCACCGCCCAGGCCCGTGACGACGGTGCCGGTCATGAAGCCGCCGCGCTGCCCGAGCTGGCGAATTATGGCAGCCGCCGGCA
>JAEUMA010000736.1 GCA_016793565.1 Rhizobiaceae bacterium | reverse complement strand
AGGGCGCCGAAAATGAACACGACGACGCCAGACACCAGCGGCATGATCGGCAGCGTGCGGGTGAGCACCCAGGAAGCCGCCAGCGCCACCGCCGTGGCCACCATGAACAGGCCGGTTGCGACGAAGAGGGGGCCGCCCAGTTCGCCCAGCGCCGGAAATTTTCCGATCAGCCATTCGCCGCGCGAATTGGCGAAGAAGAACACCAGGAGCGGCCCGAGCTCCAGCGCCATCTTCAGCAGCGGGTTGATTTCCTTGCGCTTCGGATCGGACGGATCGCGTTCGAGGATGGGCGGGTTCATGAAGGGGTCCTTGCTTAGGGCTGGGGCTGCCGCGTGGCGCGTCTACCCCACCCCCGCGATGGCCTTGGCGAATTCGCCTGCGGAAAAGGGTTCGAGATCGTCGACCTGCTCACCGACGCCGACGAAGTAGACCGGCAGTCTGTACTTGGCGGCGATCGCCACGAGGATGCCGCCGCGCGCCGTGCCGTCGAGCTTGGTCATCACCAGCCCGTTGACGCCGGCCACGTTGCGGAAGATCTCCACCTGGTTCATGGCGTTCTGGCCGGTGGTGGCGTCGACCGTCTGCAGCACCGTGTGCGGCGCGTCGGGATCGAGCTTGCCGAGCACGCGCACGATCTTCTCCAGCTCGGCCATAAGCTCGGCCTTGTTCTGCAGCCGACCGGCGGTGTCGATGATCAGCACGTCGGAGCCGGCCGCCTTCGCCTTCTCGAACGCGTCATAGGCGAGGCCGGCAGCGTCCGCGCCGAGCTTGGTGGCGATCACCGGCGAGCCGGTGCGCTCGCCCCAGATCTTCAGCTGCTCGATTGCCGCGGCGCGGAACGTGTCGCCGGCGGCCAGCATGACCGACAGGCCGCCGGCGGTGAGCTTGGCCGCCAGCTTGCCGATGGTGGTGGTCTTGCCGGTGCCGTTGACGCCGACGACCAGGATGACATGCGGCTTGTGGGCGAGGTCCAGTTCGAGCGGCAGTGCCACCGGCTGCAGCACCTTGCCGATCTCCTGCGCCATCACCGTGCGCACCTCGCCTTCCGAGACGTCGCGGCCGTAGCGGCCGGACGACAGCGCGTCGGTGATGCGGATCGCCGTCTCCATGCCGAGATCGGCGCGCAGCAGCACGTCTTCCAACTCCTGGAGCGTATCCTCGTCCAGCTTCCGCTTGGTGACGATACCGGCAATGTTGCCGGTCAGCTCGCGCGATGTCCTGGCCAGGCCCTGCCGCAGCCGCTGGAACCAGCCTTGCCGCGCCGCCGGTTCGGCCACCGGCGCGGGCTCGGCCTTCTGTTCCACCGCCTTGCCGACGGTTACTTTGCCATCGCCCCGGGGCGAAGGGATGCTGTCAGGCTGCGCGGGCGGAGGGTCGAGCGGAGCCTGTTCGGCAGGCGAGGGCGCCGCGACGGCCTCGGCCGCCGACTCATCTTCCGCCGTCAGTTCGGCCTGATGTTCCTCGACCGCGATATCCGCGTTCCCGACAGCCTCCGCGACGGACGGTGGAACGACGGCATTGATGTCGGGCGTGCTGAGGCTTTCTTCGGGAACGGGCAGCGGCGCGGCGGGCTGCTCGTCTTGCCGGCCGAAGGAAAACACCTTCTTGATGAAACCCAGAGCCATGTCCGGTCAGGCCGCCTGCAAGGCCAGAGGCGCGGTCATCAGCATCCTGCCGTCATGGCCGGTGATCTCGACTGCGACGATGTCGCCCGGACGACCGGCGTCGATCGCCGCCAGCGTAAAGGCTTCGGTCCGGCCGATGCCCTCCCGTTCGATCAGGATCGCCTGCCGGCTGCCGGAAACGGCATCGAGGTGCCGGCCGAAGGCCTGCTCGCCGGCCGCGCGCAGGCGCGCCGCACGGGTCTTGACCGTGCCGCGATCGAGCTGCGGCATCCGCGCCGCCGGCGTGCCCTCGCGCGGCGAGAACGGAAAGACGTGCAGGTGGGTGAGCCCGCATTCCTCGACGATGCGCAGCGAGTTCTCGAACATCGCCTCGGTCTCGGTCGGGAAGCCGGCGATCATATCGGCGCCGAACACCACGTCCGGGCGCAGCCGGCGGACATCCTCGCAGAAGCGGATGGCGTCGTCGCGCAGATGCCGGCGCTTCATGCGCTTCAGGATCATGTCGTCGCCGGCCTGCAGGGACAAATGGAGGTGTGGCATCAGCCGCGCCTCGCCGGCGATTGCCTCAAGCAGTTCCGGGTCGGCTTCTATCGAATCGATGGAGGAGAGCCGCAACCGCTTCAGTTCCGGAACCTGACGCAGAATGGTCTTCACCAGCCGGCCGAGGCGCGGACTGCCCGGAAGATCGGCGCCGTAGCTGGTCAGGTCGACGCCCGACAGCACCATTTCGGCATGGCCGTTGCCGGCAAGCCGCTTCACCTGTTCCACCACCGCGCCCATCGGCACCGAGCGCGAATTGCCGCGGCCGTAAGGGATGATGCAGAACGTGCAGCGGTGATCGCAGCCGTTCTGCACCTGCACGAAGGCGCGCGCGCGGCCTTCGATGGCATCGACCATGTGAGAAGCCGTCTCGCGGACGGAGAAGATGTCGTCCACCCGGCATTTCTCGGTGTCGTTGACGCCGAAATCCGGCAGCGCGCGATAGGATTGCGCCCTGAGCTTCTCCTCGTTGCCGAGCACCAGGTCGACCTCGTCCATGGCGGCGAAACTCGCGGGATCGGTCTGCGCCGCGCAGCCGGTGACCACGATGCGGGCGGCGGGATTGTCGCGCCGGGCCTTGCGAATCGCCTGGCGTGCCTGGCGCACCGCCTCGCCGGTGACCGCGCAGGTGTTGACGATGACGGCGCCCCCTTCCAGTGCGCCGAGGCCGGCGGCATTCGCCTCGCGCCGCATCACCTCGGATTCGTAGGTGTTGAGCCGGCATCCGAAGGTAATGATGTCGATGCCCTTGTCCGCCATCAGGCGACGTCCTCGCGGTCGCGCTGCCACGCGCCGGTTTCGGGGTCGAAATCGCCGGAAAATTCCCACTCGGCCGGACCGGTGAGCACGACGTGGTCGTCCTCGCGCCATTCGACCCGCAGCGTCGCGCCGCTGGGCGTGGTGAGGGCCACCTTTCGCCCGGTGCGGCCGGTGCGCGCGGCGCTGACGGCGGCAGCGCACGCGGCCGAGCCGCAGGCCTGCGTAAGGCCGGCGCCGCGTTCCCAGGTGCGGATGTTCATCGTTTCGGGCGACGTCACCTGCGCGATCGTGATGTTGGCGCGCTCGGGAAACAGCGGGTGGTTCTCCAGCAGCGGGCCGAAGCGGTCGAGCGCGTAGGACCAGACGTCGCGGTCGACCCAGAAGATCGCGTGCGGGTTGCCCATCGACATGACCGACGGCGAATGCAGCACCGGGTCGTCGATCGGGCCGATCTGCAATTCTATCGCGCGGGTGTCTCGGAACTCCTCCGCCAGCGGAATGTCCTGCCACGCGAAGCGCGGCAAGCCCATGTCGACCGAGATCAGGCCGCCATCGTGCTCGGCGGCGTTGAGGATGCCGGCTCGGGTCTCGAACGTGAAGGTCTTGCGGCCGGTCTCGGCGGCCAGCGCCTGCACCACGCAGCGCGTGCCGTTGCCGCAGGCCTGGGCCGAGGAGCCGTCCGAATTGAGGATGTCGATGTAGAAATCCGTGCCCGGCGTGCGGGCATCGTGGATTGCCATGATCTGGTCGAACTTCGTGGCCGCATCGGCGTTGAGCGCCACGGCCGCCGCCGGCGCGACGCTGCCCACGCGACCGCGCATGTCGGCAACGATGATCTCGTTGCCGGCGCCGTTCATCTTGGCGAAGGGTGCGCGCGCGGACATGAATGGGCCGATCCCACAGGCGTTTGGCGCCTATATGGCGGAACCGGCCGCAAAATGCCAGTGCGGGTCGGGCCCCGTGCGGATCAGGCTATGGCGACGATGCCCAGGATGACCAGGAGGAACAGGATCAGCACGATGGCGATCAGCACCTTGGCGCCGGTCATCGCGGCCCCGGACAGCGTGTGCATTCCGAGCAGGCCGGCCACCGCCGCCACGACGAGAAGGATGATGATCCATTTGATCATGGAAGTTGCCCTCAAAGACGCGACCGCGATCGGCCGCGCCTCTTAACGTCGCCAGCTAAAACCGGTTCCGGGCAGGCCGTACATCCTGCGCATCGCAACTTGTGGCAGCCGTTTGTCGCCGCTGGCGTGATCCATTGCCCGTCTTACGCGCTAGAAGTGGCAAGCCAGCCAGGAAGGAGCCAGCCGATGAAGAAGCGCACAGGAACACCTTGGATGCCCGCGGACGCTTTCGGGCGTTCGATCCCGGTGGGCGTCGGCCTCAATCTGCTGGTGCCCGAGGTCGAGCCAATGGTGGCGTTCTGCCGCGACGTGCTCGGCGGCACGATCGTGTATGCCGACGCCGATTTCGCAGTGGTGCATCTGCTCGGCTCGATCGTGATGGTGCATGCCGATCATACTTATCTGGACCATCCGATGACCGGCGTGGTTTCCGACGCCGAACTGCGCGGCATAGGCGCTGAGATCCGTCTCTACGGCGCCGATCCGGATCGCACCGAAAGCCTGGCGCGCGAGGCCGGCTGGCATGTGCTGGCCGGCTCGCTGGACAAGCCGCATGGTGTACGCGAATGCCATGTGGTCGGGCCTTCCGGCTATGTTTTCGTACCGAGCCGAGCGTTGGCCGGCTGATATTTTTGCAACAGTCGTCCCGCTACAACCGTATTTTAACCATAGCCGGTTGAAATACTGCCACCTTCGCCATCTTTGATCTGGCGGATGACGAACCGGATCGGCCTCGGACGCCGACGGAGGGACACGGGAATGGGATCTTCGAGACTCGGTCTGACTGCGCTGGCAGTGCTGGTGTTGGCGGCCGGTTGCCAGAGCCAGCGGATGTCGTCGCTCGACACCCCGCAACCTTTGCCCGCCGCGCCGTCCGGGACGGTGACTTCCAATCAGCTGCCGCCGCCAGCCACGCCTGCGCCATCGCAGTTCCCGCCCGCGCCGACGACGGGCACGCAGGTCGCGGCCGTGCCCGCCACCACGGAACCGCCGGCGACCGCGCCCGATCTTACGGCGGCCAGCGTGGCCGGCGTCTGGAACGCCTCCGTTTCCGGCCAGGGCTGCAAGGTCGCGACGCCGCAGACGAAGTTCGGCGCCGGCTTCCGCGCCGGGCCGCTGCGCTGCCCGGCGCCGCTCGACGGGGTCAAGTCCTGGAACGTGGCAGGCAAGCAACTCACCCTCTACGACGAGGGCGGCGGCACGCTGGCGCGCCTCTATTCCTCCGGCACCGAGCGCTTCGACGGCCAGACCAGCTCCGGCCAGCCCATATCCCTCAGCCGCTGACGCCCGCCTTCCCGGAGCCGCGTCCTGCCCATGCATGTGCGTGACG